>NZ_WUJP01000891.1 GCF_009806515.1 Geminicoccus flavidas
GGCGCTTGGCCTGCGGCGACGCTCGATGCTCGACATCTGGCTGATGGTCGTTCTGTTCACGCTGCTGATCGAGCTCGTGCTGCTCTCCTATGTCAGCGCCGGGACCAGGCTGAGCGTCGGCTGGTGGGCCGGGCGCCTCACCGGGCTGGCTTCCGCGAGCCTCGTGCTGCTCGTGCTCCTGTCGGAGGCGACCACGGTCCATGCGCGGCTGGCACGGTCGGTCCTGGCCGAGCGCCGGGCCCGCCAGAACCGGCTGACCGCCATGGAGGCGCTCTCGGCCTCTATTGCGCACGAGGTCAACCAGCCCCTTGCCACCATGGTGACCAACGCCTCGGCAGGACTGCGCTGGCTCAAGCACGAGCAACCCCGGATCGAAGAGGCGACGGCGGCACTCGGCCGGATCGTCAGCGAGGGACACCGCGCCAGCAAGGTCGTCACCAGCATCCGCACGATGTTCCTCAAAGGTGCCCAGGAGCGTGTGCCGCTCGATCTCAACCACCTGATCGAAGCCGTGCTGGCCCAGTGCCGGGATGAAGCCCGGCTCGGCCGCGTCTCGGTCTCGACCGGGCTGGAGCCGGATCTGCCACCGGTCATCGGCAATCCCGCGCAGCTCCGCCAGGTGGTGGCCAATCTCGTCGAGAATGCCGTCGACGCCATGCGCGGCACCGCACGGCCGCGCCTGCTGCAGGTCACCTCGCGACGCCACGAGGTCAGCGAGGTGCTCGTCACGGTCGCCGACAACGGCACCGGTCTGGCGCCGGTCGACAGGGAACGCATCTTCGCGCCATTCTTCACGACCAAACCCGACGGGATGGGGATGGGACTGATGTTCTGCCGCGCGACGATCGAGGCCCATGGGGGCGGGCTGTGGGCGTCGGACAACACGCCGCACGGCGCCGTCTTCCAGTTCTCGCTGCCGGCCTCGGCAGGCATGCCCCCAGCAGCGGGGCCCCCAGCAGCAGGACCCGAAGCAGCGGGACCCGCCCGATGAGCGAACAGGAATCCATCGTCTTCGTCGTCGACGACGACCCGGCGATGGGGATCTCGCTCGAGAGCCTGCTCCGCTCGGTCGGCCATTCGGTCATGCTGTTCGAATCGACGCGCGCATTCCGGCAGGCGCCGCGTCCGGACCTGCCGGCCTGCCTGGTGCTCGATGTGCGGCTGCCGGGCCAGAGTGGCCTGGAGTTCCAGCGCGAGCTCGCCCGTTTTGCCGATCCGCCGCCGATCGTCTTCATCACCGGGCATGGCGACGTGCCGATGTCGGTGGCGGCGATGAAGGCCGGCGCGGTCGATTTCCTGACCAAGCCGTTCCGCGACCAGGATCTGCTCGACAGTGTGCATCGCGCCATCGAGTTCGACCGCGCCCGGCGTGCCCGGGCCGCCATGCTGGCGGAACTGCGCGCCCTTGCCGCGGCGATGACGCCGCGCGAGCGCGAGATCCTCCCGCTCGTCGCCGCCGGCCAGATGAACAAGCAGATCGCGCAGACGCTCCAGCTCAGCGAGGTCACGGTCAAGGTCCACCGGGCCCAGGTGATGCAGAAGTTGCGGGCACACTCGATCGCCGACCTCGTCCGGATCGCGGACCGGCTCATGGCCGCCGA
>NZ_WUJP01000892.1 GCF_009806515.1 Geminicoccus flavidas
ACGCGAGGATCAGGTCGACGATACCAGAGTATAGTTGAGCCCACCTCGCGCCCTTGCGCATGGTCGAGACGTGCGAACCCGGCCATGGCTCCTGCCCCGGCCGGGCGTGCAGAGGCTGGGCCGGCGCGGATGCGTGCAGATCTCCCGATCGCCGTGATCGATGACGACGCCGCGGCCTGCGCCGCGATGATCGACCTCCTGGGTGCCATGGGCTTTGCCGCCATCGGCTTTGCCGGTGCGTTGGCCTTCCTGCGCTCCCATCATGCCCGCCGCGTCTGCTGCGTGATCACGGACATGCGCATGGCCGTCATGAGCGGCCTCGACCTCTGCCGTCATCTGGCCGCTGACGGAAACCCGGTGCCGACGATCCTCGTCACCGCCTATCCCGACGAGACCACGAGAAAGCAGGCGCAGTCCCTGGGCGTGGGCGCCTATCTGGCCAAGCCGTGCGATCCGGACGAACTGCTGCAGGCCCTCCATGCGCTCCTGACCGACTAGGCCGGCCAGGAGCGACTACCCCGAGGCACAGGATGCACCACACCACGGTGCAATTGTTCCGACCCTTCGGCCACTCGTAGAACGTTTCCCGTCAAGGAAGGTAGCGATGGATCACGGGGCCAGGCCCCGGCAGCGCCGGCTACCTCGCCTGCCGCCTATGAGCGCGGCGACGC
>NZ_WUJP01000893.1 GCF_009806515.1 Geminicoccus flavidas
ACCGGAATGACCGGCACAGGGCAGCGCCCGCAACGGCCGGACATGTCGAGATTCGACCAGCCAAATCATTCACCGGAGTGATCCACCATGCCGACCGCTTCCCCCGTTCCTGGCAAGGGGCTGCTCCAGCCTGCCGACCACACGCTGATCCTCATCGACTTCCAGTCGCAGATGGCCTTCGCGACCAAGTCGATCGATGCGGTCACGCTGCGCAACAACGCCGCCCTGATCTCCCAGGCGGCCGCCGGCTTCGGCGTCTCGACCATCCTGACCACGGTCGCTGCGGCAGGCTTCTCCGGGCCCATGTTCGGCGAGATCGTCGATGCCTTCCCGGGGCAGCCACTGCTGGACCGCACCTCGATGAACACCTGGGAGGACGCGGCGGTGGTCGCGCGGGTCAACGAGATCGGCAAGCCGCGCCTCGTCATGGCGGGACTGTGGACCGGCGTCTGCATCGTCGGCCCGGCGCTCTCGGCCCTGGACCAGGGCTTCGAGGTCTATGTCATCGCCGATGCCTGCGGCGACGTCACGGACGAGGCCCATGAGCGCGCGATGGAGCGCATGATCCAGGCCGGCGCCCGACCGATGACCTCCCTGCAGTACCTGCTGGAGCTGCAGCGCGACTGGGCCCGCGCGGAGACCTACGGCCTCACCACCGGCATCGCCCGGGAACTGGGCGGCGCCTACGGGCTCGGCATCACCTACGCCAAGACGATGTTCGGGGCGCAGGAAGGCCATTGAGGCACGCAACCGGCCGGCCGGCCCGGCCCTGACTGCCGGCTGGTCGGTCGAGTGGCAGAAGGCGGCGGTTCGGCCCGCTGGTGACGGATAGTCGGGAGGCGAGATGAAGACCTATGTGCTGGCCCTGGCTGCCGGCTTGCTGGTCGGGGTGATCTACAGCCTGCTCAACGTGCGCTCGCCGGCACCGCCAGTGATGGCGTTGATCGGCCTGCTCGGCATCCTCGCCGGCGAGCAGATCGTGCCCATCGCCAAGCGCATCGTCACAGGCGAACGGCTCAACCTGGGCTGGCTCAGGAGCGAGTGCAATCAGCATGTCTTCGGCGCACTGCCCGCCCGAGACTCAGCACGGACCCCAGCACAGACCAGGGTCGAAACGTGCAGCAGCGACGCAGGGAGGTTCCGGTCATGAACCCCACCCGCAGACAGACCGCCCTCGGCAGTGCCGCCAGCACCATCTCGGCCCTGCTCGGCCTCGCACCCGCAACTCGACCATCCGCCTCGGAAGCCAGCACCATGCCCGCCGATCTCATCCTGGTGAACGGGCGTTTCACCACGCTCGACCGGAGCAACCCGGACCCGCAGGCCGTGGCGATCGGGCAAGGGCGCTTCATCGGTGTCGGCTCAGAAGCGGACATGCGCAGCCTGGCCGGCCCGTCGACCCGGATCATCGATCTGGGTGGCCGCCGCGCCGTGCCGGGGCTGATCGACAGCCATATGCACATCATCCGCGGCGGCCTGAACTACAACATGGAACTGCGCTGGGACGGGGTGCGCTCGCTGGGCCAGGCCATGGAGATGCTGCGCCAGCAGGTCGCCG
>NZ_WUJP01000894.1 GCF_009806515.1 Geminicoccus flavidas
TGACGCCACCACCGCAATGGGTGCGCGTCGTCGGCGGCTTCACCGAGCATCAGTTCGCCGAAAAGCGCCTGCCGACGCTGGACGAGATCAATGCCGCAGCACCGGACACGCCGGTCTTCATCCTGCACCTCTACGACCGCGCTTTGCTGAACGGCGCGGCCCTGCGGGTGGTCGGCTATGACAAGGACACGCCCGACCCGCCGGGCGGCGAGATCCAGCGCGATGCCGCGGGCAACCCCACCGGGCTGCTCCTGGCCAGGCCCAACGCCACCATCCTCTATGCGACACTGGCCAAGGGGCCGAAGCTGCCCCCGGAGTACCAGCTCAACTCGACGCGGCATTTCATGCGCGAGATGAACCGGCTGGGCGTCACCACGGTGATCGATGCCGGCGGGGGGTTCCAGAACTACCCGGACGACTACGCCGTCATCGAGCAGCTCCATGCGGATGGCGAGCTGACCCTGCGCATCGCCTACAACCTCTTCACCCAGAAGCCGCAGGAGGAGCTGGCGGATTTCGCGGGCTGGGCGCAGCAGGTGAAGCCCGGCCAGGGCGACGATCTCTACCGCCACAACGGTGCCGGCGAGATGCTGGTCTACAGCGCGGCCGATTTCGAGGACTTCCGGGCCGAGCGCCCGGAGATGCCCCCCTCGATGGAGGGCGATCTCGAGCCGGTGGTGCGGCTGCTCGCCCAGAACCGCTGGCCGTGGCGCCTCCATGCCACCTATGACGAGACGGTCACCCGCGCACTCGACGTGTTCGAGAGGGTGGACCGTGACGTGCCCCTGAACGGCCTGCACTGGTTCTTCGACCATTGCGAGACGATCAGCGACCGCAACATCGACCGCATCGCGGCGCTGGGCGGCGGCATCGCCGTGCAGCACCGGATGATGTTCCAGGGCGAGGATTTCGTCGCGCGCTACGGTGCCGAGGCGGCCGCGCGGACACCGCCCATCGCGCGCATGCTGGAGGCGGGCGTGCCGGTCGGTGCGGGCACGGACGCCACGAGGGTCGCCAGCTACAACCCCTGGGTCTCGCTCGCCTGGCTCGTCACCGGCAGGACGCTGGGCGGCCTGCAGCTCTACCCGGAGCGCAACCTGCTCGACCGCGAGAGCGCGCTCCGGCTCTGGACGGAAGCCAATACCTGGTTCTCGACCGAGGAGGGCAAGAAGGGCCAGATCAGGCCGGGGCAGCTCGCCGACCTGGTGGTTCTCGACCGCGACTACATGTCGGTACCGGAGGACGAGATCCAGGACATCGAGAGCGTGCTGACCCTGCTGGGTGGCAAGCCGGTGCACGGCAGCGGCGCGTATGAGGGGCTGGCCCCGCCGCTGCCGCCGGCAATGCCGGACTGGTCCCCGGTCAGGCGCTTCGGCGGCTACCAGAGGCGCGCAGAACTGGTCGACCGCGACCATGCCTTCGCCGCCGCCTGCGGCTGCACTCATGCCTGCGGCGTCCATGGCCACGCCCACGCCAGGGCGCTCGCCGCCGCCACACCCGCGCGCGACGAGGCCGCCTTCTGGGGCGTGCTCGGCTGTTCCTGCTGGGCCGTCTGAGCATGGACGATCAACCCGGGATGCGCGTCATGCCAGGCTCGCCAACCGCCGCCACCCGGCCGGCCGTCCAGAACCTGCTCGGCCAGTCCTGGCTGGCCCTCGTCGCCAGGGTCGCGGTGGCACTGCCCTTCCTGCTCAGCGGCATCGCCAAGCTGACGGATTTCGGCGGTGCCACGGCCGAGATTCGTGGCCTGACCGGGCTCGAGCCGGCAGCACTCTTCGCCCTGCTGGTCATCGTGACCCAGCTCGGCGGCTCGGCCCTGCTGATCGCCGGGGGGCGCCACGCCTGGGTCGGTGCGGCCGGGCTCGCGGGATTCACGGCGCTGGCGACGCTGTTCGCCCATGCCTTCTGGCTGAAGCCGGCGGCCGAGCGCTTCCTGCACCAGAACATCTTCTTCGAGCATGTCTCGATCATCGGCGGCCTGGCCCTGCTGGCCATCCTGTCCAGCCGTTCCAGCCGCGGTGCGGGCCCATGATGGCGGGCGCGCCGGACACCGGCCGGAAGACCCTGCCATCGTCGGCATTCGCGCCGTTGCGGCAGCCGGTCTTCGCCGTGCTGTGGGCGGCGACGATCCTCGGCAATGTCGGCACCTTCATGCGCGACGTCGCCAGCGCCTGGCTGGTGACCGACCTGTCCGGCTCGCCCGCGGCCGTGGCGATGATCCAGGTCGCCGGCACCTTGCCGGTCTTCCTGCTGGCGATACCGGCGGGCGTGCTCTCCGACATCGTCGATCGCCGCAGGCTCCTGATCAGTGTCCAGGCCATGCTCGGCCTGATCAGCGCCGTCCTGCTCTCGCTGGCGCTCGCCAACCGGCTGACCGTCGAGATCCTGGTCGGGCTGACCTTCCTGGGCGGGATCGGCGCTGCGCTGATGGGGCCGACCTGGCAGGCGATCGTGCCCGAACTCGTGCCGAAACCGGAGCTGCGCGACGCGGTGGCGCTCAACTCGCTGGGCTTCAACATCGCCCGCTCGATCGGCCCGGCACTCGGCGGTGTGCTGCTGGTCGCGTTCGGGGCGGCCGCGACCTATGGCGCGGATCTGCTGAGCTATGTCGTCGTCATCGCCGCCCTGCTCTGGTGGCGCCGCCCGGCCGGGGCCGACGACGCGCTGCGCGAGCACTTCGGCGGCGCCTTCCGGGCCGGGCTGCGCTATGCCCGCGCCAGCCGCGAACTGCACCGGGTGCTGCTGCGGTCCGTCCTGTTCTTCATCTGCGCCAGCGCGATCTGGGCGCTCCTGCCGCTGGTGGCGCGCCAGCTGCTCGGTGGCGGTGCTGGCTTCTACGGCCTGCTGCTGGGTGCGGTCGGCGCCGGGGCGATCATCGGTGCCGCGGTGCTGCCGCGGATCCGGGCGCGCACCGGTCCGGATGGGGTCATGCTGGGCGCTACGCTCATCACCGCGGCGGTCACCGGGGCACTGGCGGCGGCACCGCCGCAATGGCTGGCCGTCCTGCTGCTCCTGGTTCTGGGGGCTGCCTGGATCGCGGCGCTGACCACGCTGAACGGCACGATCCAGGCCATCCTGCCGAACTGGGTGCGCGGCCGCGGGCTGGCGATCTACCTGACGGTGTTCAGCGGGGCCTCGGCCGCCGGCAGCCTGCTCTGGGGCCTCGTGGCGGAAGCAATCGGCCTCCATGGCACCCTGGTGGCGGCGGCCGCGGCACTGGTCGTCGTCGCCTTCGCCGTCCGGCGCCTGAAGCTGCCGATGGGCGAGGCCGACCTCACGCCTTCGTCGCACTGGCCCGAGCCGGCCATCGCCTGGCCGGTCGAGCATGATCGCGGTCCCGTCACGATCACGATCGAGTACCGCATCGCCCCCGAGAACCGTGCCGGCTTCCTGGCCGCCATGAGCCGGCTGGCACCCGAGCGGCGTCGCGGCGGCGCCTTTGCCTGGGGTCTCAGCGAGGATGCCGCCGAGCCGGAGCGCATCGTCGAGTGGTTCATGGTGGAATCCTGGGCCGAGCATCTGCGCCAGCACGCGCGGGTCTCGCGGGCCGACGCCGACATCCAGGCCGAGGTGGCGCAGTTCCATGCCGGGCCGCATCCCCCGGTCGTCACCCATCTGCTCGGGCTGCACAGCCGGTCATGAGGCCGATCGAGCGGGAGCGGTGCGCCGGGCGGCGGTGGTCGTGGCGCGGTACCCTTCGGCGAGGACCCGCGCCGGACGCATGCATCACGAAGCCGGTCGGCCCGGTGCCCCGGCCGGCAGGATCACGGTGAAACCGACCTCGACGAGCTGCCCGCGAAGGGCCAGGCGCGGGGTCTCCACGATTGTGCTCGCGCAGGCTGGGCGGTCCGTGCCGTAGGCTGCCTTGCGTACTGCGCCGGCAACCGCGAACGCGGCGTCCATGTCTGTCACGAATATGGTTTCCTCGACGACGTGATCGAGCGTGGCGCCGAACTCCGCGAGTAGCTTCACCGCGTTCGCGTAGCTCGTGCGCATCTGGAGCTCCATGTTCGATGCGTCCAGGATCCTGCCCGTCGCATCGAGCGGCGCGGCGCCGACGAGTTGGCCCGTCTCGTCATGGCTGAGCTGGCCGGATACATGGATCGTCTGGCCGACCCGGACCGCCTGCGTGTAGCCGAACGCCTCCTCCCAGGGAACGCCGTGATAGGCCAGCTGCTTGTCCAGAAGTCCCGCTGCCTTGGTCATCTGCATCTCCCCTTGCCTGACGATCCGCGGTAACGCACAGGCTCGGATAGGTGCAATGATACTTTGGTCTGCAGCGAGCTGACCTTCCAGGTAGAAACCATGACTTGAGTCGACAAGGAGAAGCCGGAGAACAGGCCCAAGCCTACTGATCGGCTGGACAGGGCCCGGGCCTACCGATGGGCCACAACATGCCGCGTCTGCTGCCGCTCGCCCAGATAGCCGCCCAGCAGGCCGGCCAGGAACGGCAGCAGCCCGCGGTCAGCAGGTTGCCCAGGGTGAAGGTGCCGCTCAGCAGCAGGCCGATCAGCACGGCGATGGCCGCGGAGATGCCGGGCTCGAGGATCGTCCGCCCGGGCGACTTGCGGCCCACGATGTAGACGCCGATGGCAAAGCTCGCGATGCCGATCAGGGTGCCCAGCAACAGCCGCCCGCCGCTTAAGAGGGCTTAACAAAACCACCTTGTCACGAACTTGAAGCAGATCAGGCTGGCAGCGAGCAGGTGGAATGCCTGAAGGATATCGAGACGGCGTTCATAGCGGATGACGAGCCTACGGAAGCGGCTGAACCAGGCCAAAGTGCGCTCGATCACCCACCGGTGCCGGCCAAGCTTCTCGCTGCTCTCGATCCCGTGCCTTGATCCTGGGCATGATGCCCCGTTTGCTCAGGGCTTTGCGGCAGAAGTCGAAATCGTAACCCTTGTCGGCGTGCAGCTTGGCCGGCTATTTCCTCGGTCTGCCGATGCACTGCCGGACCGGCGGCACCACCTCGATCAGCGGCTCGAGGAACTTGTTGTCGTGTCGGTTCGCCGCCGTGAGGAGGAGAGCGAGTGGAATCCCGTTGCCGTCCGACGAGGAGGTGCCGCTTGCTGCCGAGCCTGCCGCGGTCCGTCGGGTTCGGTCCCGTCGCCTCGCCCCCCTTTTCGCTGCAAACGATGCACTGTCGACTGCAGCTCGACTCTAGTCGATGGCATGGCCTTGCCCAGCCGGTCGAGCAGGACGCGGTGCAACCGCGCCCATACGATGGCCACGAACAGGCGCAGCTTGCCTTCTTCCGTACTGACCTCGGCAATGTCGATGTGGAAGTAGCCGATCGGGTAGCTGGCAAAGCGCTTCTTCTTAGGCTAGTCGCCGTTGATCTTGGGCAACCGGCTGATCCCATGCCGTGTCAGGCAGCGGGGCAAGGACGACCGGGTCAGGTGCGGGATGGTGGGCTGCAGGGCGTAGAGGCAATCGTCGAGCGGCAGCAGGGTGTGTCGGCGGAACACGACGATGATCGCTTCCTTCTCAGGCGTCAAAACCGTCGAGCGGACCTCCTTCGGCCCCATGCGGGCGCCGGCTGTGGTCTGCCGCTTGCGCCACTTCTGGATCGTGGTCGGGCTGACGCCATAGCGCTTGGCCAGCGCTCTTATGCTCTCTTGGTGCAGCTGGATCGCACGACGGACCGCCTCCGTCGTACGGGCGCTGCCGTGGAGAAGCTGACCCATAGCGCATCCCTCGCCGTTTGGTGGTCAACTGTACCACCACACTGTGAGATCAAACATTTAGTGACAATGAGGTCAAATTTTCTCTGCAAATCTTCAGCCGAATGAAGATCCTGAGCGCACCTGGGTGAAGGTTGCCCACCGCGCTTCGGCCGCTCGACTTGGTGCGTCTTGAATCCTAGCTTGCACCATCGGCTTGACGGCGTCGAGGGAACTCGCCCAGCGCCAAGCGGCTCGGCCTAGACCTCCGCCATGGTTGGACATTGAGCCCACTTCGATGAAGTCCAGCAAGCCTTTCTTCTGGTAACGCCAAGCGGTCGAGGACGAGATCTCGAGATGCTCGGCGATGCGTGCCATGCCGTAGATCACGCGGTCGGTCATCGGCTCCTCGATGCACTGACATAGTTGCCCTCTTTTCATGCCATGCCCTCGATGCTGCAAGCGCGTCGATGGGGCGCTTGATGTCGTGGTGGCAGCGGGCGCCCTTCTTGAGGTGCCTATCATGTCTGAGCTCCCCTTTTCGATCTTCAGCTGGAGTATCGCTCACCGAACGAATTGCGCCCAGCACCCGGCCATGCGCGCAATCACAGCCCGGAGCAGATCCGCCAGATCATGTTGAGCATCCAGACCTTTGGCTTCACCAACCCGGTGCTGGTGGACGAGGCCGGACGGATTCTGGCAGGGCACGGCCGGGTCAAGGCGGCGACCCAGCTGGGCATGGACCGCGTGCCGACCATCCAGCTCGCGAAGATGAGCGAGGCCGACAAGCGGGCCTATGCCTTGGCCGACAACAAGCTGGCCCTGAACGCCGGCTGGGACCAGAAGCTGCTGGTCAAGGAGCTGCGCTACATCCAGGAGCTGCAGATCGACTATGATCTGACGCTCACTGGCTTCTCGACCCCGGAGATCGACCTGTTGTTCGAGGCGGATGCCGCTCCGCCGGAACCGCCCTTGCCGATGATGACCAGCCCGGTGGTGAGCCAGACGGGCGACCTCTGGCTCTTGGGCCACCATCGCTTGTTGTGCGGCGATGTCACCACGCCGGCTGACCTGGACCGCCTGATGGCGGGCCGGCAGGCCCAGATGGTGTTCACCGACCCGCCCTACAACGTGCCGATCGACGGCTTTTGCACGGGCGCCGGCCGCAACCACCATGCCGAGTTCGCCATGGCGTCCGGCGAGATGAGCGAGGCTGAGTTCACCCGCTTCCTGGAGAGCATCCTGCGCTTGCTGGCGGAGCGCTGCTTCGATGGGGCGCTCCTCTACAGCTGCATGGACTGGCGCCATCTCCAGCAGCTTCTGCAGGCTTCCCAGCAGGCAGGGCTCGCTCTCGTCAACCTGATCGTCTGGGCGAAGACCGCGCCGGGCATGGGCTCGTTCTACCGCTCCCAGCACGAGCTGATCCCGTTGTTCCGCAAGGGTGGCGGCAAGCCCATCAACAACGTCGAGCTCGGCCGTCATGGCCGCAACCGCTCCAATGTCTGGAGCTATGCGGCACCCTCCATGTTGGGTGGCGGGCGGCCCGACGAGGTCCGCCTGCACCCCACCGTCAAGCCGGTGAAGCTGGTGGCGGACGCGCTCCTGGACGCCTCGCCGCGCCGCGGCATCGTGCTGGACCCGTTCCTCGGCAGCGGCACCACGCTGCTGGCGGCGGAGAACACCGGCCGGCATGCCTT
The DNA here is from genome assembly GCF_009806515.1 of Geminicoccus flavidas. GTDB lineage: Bacteria > Pseudomonadota > Alphaproteobacteria > Geminicoccales > Geminicoccaceae > Geminicoccus > Geminicoccus flavidus. Next base: position 7,363 of record NZ_WUJP01000894.1, read on the forward strand.
TGGTTGGAGATCGAGCCCCGTTACGTCGATCTCTCGATCCGGCGCTGGCAGGAGCAGACCGGCCGGTTGGCCATCCATGAGCCGAGCGGCCAGAGCTTCGATCAGCTGGCGCAGAAGCGGGCGGCGGAGGTGCGCGATGCCGCGGGACTATGAGGTCGGCTACGGCAAGCCGCCGGTGCACACCCGCTTCCGACCGGGCCAGTCCGGCAACCCGCGCGGCCGGCCGAAGAGCAGCTTGAACCTCGACACCCTGCTCCAGCAGGAGCTGGCGGAGAAGATCCTAGTGCGCGAGGGGAATAAGGCCCTGCGCGTGTCCAAGAAGCAGGCGATGGTCAAGTCGCTGGTCGCCAAGGCGCTCAAGGGCGAGGTGCGCGCCATCCAGCTGCTCATGGCGATGTTGCAGCAGCAGGAGGCCAAGCAAGGCCCCGCTCCGGTCGAGGTCGAACTCTCCGCCGACGAGCGTGAGGTCCTGGCCCAGCTGGAGCGGCGCCTGCTCCGCGGCAAGGTCAACCCGGGGGAGGCGTCGTGATCCCCTCACCTGCCTTGCTCGACCAGATCCTGCGTCGGGATCTGCTCGCCTTCCTGCACCGCGTGTTTCAGACCGTGCTGCCGGGCGAGACCTACCTGCCCGCCTGGTATGTCGAGCTGCTCGCGGACCGGTTGGAACAGGTGCGTCTGGGTACAATCAAGCGGCTGATCATCTGCCTGCCGCCGCGCTACCTGAAGTCGCTCTGCGCCTCGGTGGCCTTTCCGGCCTGGGTGCTGGGGCATGATCCGAGCCGCCAGCTCCTTTGCGTCAGCTACGCCCAGGAGCTGGCCACCAAGCACGCCCGCGACTGCAGGGCAGTCTTGGAGAGTGCCTGGTACCGGCGGGTGTTCCCGCACACCCGCCTGGACCCGACCAAGTGCAGCGAGGCGGAGCTGACGACGACCAAGCGCGGCTTTCGCCTGACCACCTCGGTCGGCGGTACGCTCACCGGCCGAGGCGGCAACCTGTTGATCATCGACGATCCGCTCAAAGCCCAGGATGCTTATTCCGAAGCCAAGCGGTCGGCGGCCAACAAGTGGTTCCGCACCACCGCCTTCTCCCGGCTCGACAACAAGCAAGACGATGCGATCGTCATCGTCACCCAGCGCCTGCATGTCGATGACCTGGTGGGTCATCTGCTGCAGGAGGACCCGCAGGGATGGACGGTGCTGCGTCTGCCGGCGATCGCGGACGGGCACGAGCAGCATCAACTCCTGGATGGCACGGTCGTGGAACGCCAGCCAGGCGAGCCCCTGCATCCGGAGCGCGAGGGGCTGGCTAGCCTGGAGCGGACCCGGCGCCAGCTGGGGGCGGCGGCCTTTGCCGCGCAGTACCAACAAGAGCCCCTGCCCGAAGAAGGCGGGCTGATCCAATGGAGCTGGTTCAAGACGTACCTGGCCCCGCCTGCGAAGCAGCCGGGCGATGAGCTGGTGATCAGCTGGGACACCGCGTCCAAGGCCGAGGAGTTGCATGACTGGTCGGTCGGCACGGTCTGGCTCCGCCACGGCCAGGACCACCATCTGCTCGAGGTGATCCGGGTGCGTCTGGACTACCCCAGCCTGCGCCGGCGGATCCTGACCGAGGCGGAGCGCTGGCAGGCGGATGCCGTCCTGATCGAGGACAAGGGCAGTGGTACTTCCTTGCTCCAGGACCTGCGCGGCCAACTCCATCCGATCGCGATCGTGCCCGAGGGCGACAAGGTGGTGCGCTTCCATGCCCAGTCCTTGAAGATCGAGCAGCGGATGGGATGGCGGATGACGGGGGTGCTGACGGATGGGCAGTGTGCGGTGCTGGCGCCGCTGATCGAGGCCTGCCGTCCACACAAGACCCAGCACCATGACCTGCGGCGTACGATCGAGGCGATCATCTGGCGCTGCCAGAACGGCGCCAAGTGGCGCAGCCTGCCAGCCGAGTTTGGCCCCTGGTGGATGGCGGCGCAGACCTTTATCCGGTGGGGCAAGCTCGGTGTGTGGGAACGGTTGCTGGCCATGGCGCAGCAGCATGGCGTGCAGTTGGGCAGGACCTTCTTGGACGGCAGCAGCATCCGCGCCCATCAGAAAGCGGCAGGTGCGGCCAAAAAGGGGGCGATGGAACCCGACGTCCTGCGGGTGAGGCTCTTGGTCGATCTCGTGGTGGCTATGGAACGAAAGCCTGCGTGATCGCCGACGGCAGCGGTCGTGCCGTCGCCTTCAGCCTGGCACCCGACCAGGCGCACGAACTGCGACAAGCTGTCGGCCTGCTTGCCCGGCTGCCGGGCGTGCCACGCTGGGTAGTGGCCGATCGCGGCTATACCAGCCATGCCTTCCGCGACCATATTTGGAACCTTGGTGCCCGGCCCGTGATCCCGCTGCAGCGGCACGAAGCACCGGTCGCCTGCCCCGCCTGGATCTACCACAACAGCAATCGCGTCGAGTGCCTCTGGGCCAGGCTCAAAGAGTGGCGAGCGGTTGCTACCTGCTATGAGAAGAAGGCCAGCTCCTTCATGGGCGTCCTCTGCCTCGCTGCCTCCCTCGATTGGCTCAAGGACTAACGGGCCCTAGAGGCTTAGGGCTGCGCGCTACCGTACTATCGAGGATCCGTAGATCCGCCTCTACGGCCTCGCTGCCAGGTGCATGGCGGCGTGGTGTGGGCCTTCAGCGCTGCACTGCGCGAAGCAATCGAGATCGATCCCCGCTATGGCGGATATCTCAGCTGCGATCTCACTGCGTATGTTGTCGCCGTGAACGCAGACATCGGCAAGATCGAGGTTGGCTTCATCGACAGGTCCGACCCGGCCAATTCCACCGGCCGCAAAGGGCTTGGTGAGGTCGTGATGGCGGGTGCAGCGGCAGCGATCGCAAACGCCATCTTCCATGCGACCGGGAAAGCGCCTGCTCTCGATGCCGTTTCGGATCGAGGACCTGCTTTAGCGATGATGATTGAAGGTGACTAACATCCAGTTTGAGGCAGTCACCTCGACATTGTCCATGGCGATCGGCACATTTGGCGGCCGGGCGGCTTGCAGAGGTTCGCGGCCGGATGCTCAACTGTCTTGCTTTCGCAACCATGGATGTAACACGTTCGCGGCCAGAACGAAGGGATCTGCATCCAGGCGCTTCGTGAGCAGATAGAACCATGCGTGCGCGACGATTGATTCGGCCAGCACTTCCAGATCGGCATCGTCCGCCAGTTCGCGGCGCTTTTCCGCCCGGCGCAGAACCGGCAGCCAATCGGCAACACGCTCCTTCCTGAAGGCGGTCAGGGCTTCTGCCACGCCATCGTCGTGTTGAGCCTCGGCGATGATGAGCGAGAACAGTCGGCCCTCGTTCTGCCAAGCGCCGAACACGCGGGCGTATGTTCGCGCGACGTCCTCGACCAGGGAACCCGTATCCTCTCGCGTGCTGCCGCCCTTGGCCCGAACGTACAGCGCCAGAAGCAGCGCGCCCCGGTTGGGCCACCACCGGTACAGCGTGGTCTTGCTGGCCCGAGCCTCGCGCGCGATCGCGTCGGTCGTCAGTCCTCGAAGGCCCTTGCGCCTCAAAAGATCGGCAGCGGCGTCGAGAATGGCGTCCGACGTCTCGGGATTGGGGCGCGCGCCGATCGAACGGCGGCTGACCGCAGGGCGGCTCATGGAGCGAACCTTCTTAGCGTTGACATATAAGTACGGCTAGTATCTATATGGGTACCAGTCGTATCCATAGCGCGTTGACCGTTGTCGTTTAACGCAAGTCGACCGTCAACCTGCGTTAGGTAGGTTCTATCAGGAGATCGCGATGTCGGATGAAAACAGTCGGGAATGCCAACATTCTGAGGGATTTCTCGTCCTCTCGCGACGCAGTGCGCTGCTCGCAGGCGCATCGGTGGTGCCGACTGCGCCATTCGTCAGGTCCGCAAAGGCACAGGACGCGGTCAGTCCTCTGGCGCTTCCCGTGTCGGCCGAGCATTCTCTTACTGTGCGGACCAATATCAACGGCGGAGCGTTCGAGATCAACCTAGATGCACGCACGTCATTGCTGGACATGCTCCGCGAGCATCTCGGTCTGGCAGGCTCGAAGAAAGGGTGCGACCACGGGCAATGCGGCGCATGCACCGTGCATGTCGACGGGCGCCGCGTCGCCTCGTGCCTGACCTTGGCAGCCAAGGTCGAAGGGCGCGAGGTGACGACAATCGAGGGCCTGTCCGACGGTGACAGGCTGCATCCGATGCAGCAGGCCTTCATCGATCACGACGCACTGCAATGCGGCTATTGCACGCCCGGACAGATCATGGCGGCGGTCGCCTGCGTTCACGAAGGAAACGCGACCTCGTCGGAGCGCATCCGCGAGTACATGAGCGGGAATATCTGCCGCTGCGGTGCCTATGTCGGGATCGTCGCCGCCATACAGGATGCGGCAGAGCGGATGGAGCGCGGCTGATGCAACCGATCCGTTACATAAGGCCGTCAACCGTCCGGGAAGCGATCGCAGCCCATGCAAGCCTGGGTGACGGCGCTCGTTACATAGCGGGTGGAACCACCCTCTACGACCTGATGAAGCTCAATATCGAGAGGCCGACCGGCCTCGTCGACGTGACCTTCATCGAAGGACTGGAGACGATCGACACGTCTGGCGACACGTTGCGCTTCGGGGCAAACGCGAGAATGGCGGACGTTGCGACGGATCCGATCGTCCAGTCGCAATATCCCGTTCTGTCCGAGGCCCTTTCGAAGGCGGCATCGCAGCAACTGCGCAACATGGCCACGGTGGGCGCAAACCTGCTCCAGCGGACGCGATGCATGTACTTCCGCAACGGATATGGCGGAGCAAGCGGCGGCGCTGCCGACTATCCTTGCAACAAGCGCATTCCGGGCAGCGGATGCGCAGCGATTGGCGGCCTCGATCGAGGGCAGGCCGTGCTCGGCGTCAGCGACGCCTGCACTGCCGTCTCGCCCGGCGACTGGCCGGTCGCGCTCGTCGCGATGGATGCACGGATCGAAGTCGCCGGTCCCGGGGGCGAGAGAATGCTTCCGATATCGGAGCTTTATCCCCTTCCAGGCGAGACGCCGCATATCGAGTTCACCCTTGAGCCCAGTGAGATCATCGTCGGGATCGTGATCGGCAAGAATGCGGCCGGGGCGAGATCGACCTATCACAAGATCCGGGACAGGGAATCCTTCGCCTTCGCGCTCGCGTCAGCAGCCGTCGCCCTAGAGATGTCCGGCGACAGGGTCAACGCTGCCCGCATCGCACTGGGCGGCGTCGCAACCCGGCCATGGCGCGCCGACGCCGCGGAAGCCATGCTGATCGGTAGCGATCTGACCGACGATCTGGCAATGGCGGCAGGCCGGGCCGCCTTTGCCGACGCCGTGCCCGGGCGGTCGAACGGCTTCAAGGTCGAGCTCGGCGCCCGGACCGTCGCCGACGCGATTATGATCGCCGCCGCGCGGAGGCCCTTGTGATGCAGGGCGCGCCGTTCGCCGATCGCGCAAGGGTCGATGCACTGGAGAAGGTCCTGGGCAAGCCGATCTACGGGGCGGATATGCCGCTGCCAGGGATGCTGCATGCGATAACGGTGCCCGCCCGCATCGCCAAGGGTCGCATGACCGCCTTGCCGATCGAGTCCGCCATGAGGGTCAAAGGCGTGGTCCGTGTATTCACGCCGGACGATTTCGGCCCAGCGCCCGTGCCCCCGGCCGGACGATACGCTCCACCTCCTCCGATGCTGATATGGGACATCACCTTTCGTGGCCAGCCGGTCGCGCTGGTGGTGGCGGAGACGCTAGAGGCTGCGATCGAAGCGGCGGAAGTCATCCGCCCCGAATTCGAAGAGCAGCCGTTCTCCGTTCTCGCTGATGCCGACAACGGCGTCGTGCGAGATGCGGTCGACGACGTTGCGGCGGGCAACACGATGGCCGAACTTGCACGCGCGGCCATCGTCATCGACCAGACCTACACGTCGCCCACGCAGCACCATAATACGATGGAGCTCCTCTCGACGACGGCCGTCTGGGCAGAGGGCCGGCTGACGGTGCATGAGGGGACGCAGCGATCGTCGGGTGTCCAGCACGATCTTGCCAGAGCGCTTGGGATCGATCCGGCGATCATCGAGGTGAAGAGCGCCTATGTTGGCGGAGGCTTCGGACAGCGCGGACCGACGCAATGCCAGACGGCCATCGTGGCACGTGCCGCGATGATCCTCGGTCGTCCGGTGAAGCTCGTCACACCGAGAAGCCAGATATTCCATGTCGCGACCTACCGGCCGATGAGCGTTCACCGCATTCGTCTGGGTGCCGATGCGGAAGGGCGCATGGTGGCTGTCCGGCACGACGCGGAGCAGGAACAGTCCCGGCTTGGCATGGATCCGCCACCCGATCGCTATCATGACGCGCCGCCGCGCATCTACGGGATACCGAACTATCTCGGCACGTCTACCTACCTAAGGCTCGACCGCCAGAATCCGGGCTTCATGCGCTGCCCACATCCGCAGCCGGCACTGTTCGCGTTCGAGAGTGCCATCGACGAAATGGCGATCGCGCTCGGAAGGGACCCGGTCGAGTTCCGCCTCGCAAACGGTGCAACCACCGATCCGCTGACGGGAAACCCGCTTTCGTCCCGGTTCCTCGATGAGTGCCTTGCTGAAGGCGCCCGCAGGTTCGGCTGGGAGCAACGCAACCCGCTGCCGCGCTCGATGACAGCAGCCGATGGAACGCAGATCGGATGGGGCGTCGCGGCCGGCGCCTATCCCTCCATGATGGTGCCCTCAATCGCGTCCTTCCGCGTGAGCGCCGACGGCAGCGCGAGGATCGCCCTGTCGGGGCACGAGATGGGTCAGGGTATCCGAACGGCGATTGCTCAAGCCGTGCTCAAGCATATCGACATCGATGCCGAACGTCTTGAGATCGCCATCGGCGACACATCCCGCGCGCCGCAGCATATCACGGTCGGCTCATGGGGAACCGCAGGCGCGGTGCCAGCGGCAGAGGCCGCGGCGAGGCGAATGCGGGCACGCCTGATCGAACTGCTCGACGGCCGCAACGTAGCCGGGAACGCTCATCGCCAGCTTGCCGCTGTCCGGCGTCCCTATCTCGACGTCGAGGTCGCTCAGACGGCCCCGGGCCAGGATCGCGAAGAGGCGCTGTCCGCGCTGCGGAGGGGCGGCTATGCCGTCGGTGGGCCCGAATATCCGGGCTTCACCGCCATGAGCTACATCGCCCATTTCGTCGAGGTGCGCATCGAGCCGAGAACCAGGCGCATCCGCGTGCCGCGAGTTGTCAGCATCGCCGATTGCGGGCGCGTGATCAGTCCGCGCACGGCACGTAGTCAGATCTATGGCGGTGTTGTCTGGGCGATCAGCGCCACCTTGCGCGAGGAAACGGAAATCGATCCCCGCTTCGGTGGCTACCTGAACTGCGACTTCGCCGACTACGTCGTCGCTGTGAACGCTGACATCGCCGATATCGAAGTTGGCCTGATCGACAAACCCGACCCGATGGCCAACGAAAGCGGACTTAAGGGGCTTGGAGAGGTGGTTATGGCGGGCGGCTCGGCGGCAATTGCCAATGCCATTCACCATGCGACGGGCGTTCGTGTCCGGCATCTTCCAATCCGTATCGAGGATCTTCTTTAGCTCCCCGGAGGAACATCCGATGCCTTCCATACCATTCAGCGAACGTGCAAGGATCGACGCCTTCGAGAAGGTGCGCGGCAGGCCCATCTATGCCGCCGACATTCCTGCGGCCGGCATGCTCCACGCCATGACCGTTCCCGCCGGGATCGCGCTCGGCACCATGACGGCCCTCCCGGTCGAAGAGGCCATGGCGGTGCCGGGCGTCGTTCGGGTTCTCACCCCGGTCGATTTCCCGGCGGCAGCGGAGGCGAGCGATTGGCCGCCGCCCCCGACCCTGACCTGGGACATCGCCTATCGCGGGCAGCCGGTGGCGCTCGTCATCGCCGAGACACTCGAAGCGGCGATCCAGGGCGCCGAGGCGATCCGTCCTCGCTATCGGGAAAGGCCATTCGCAGCGCTGATGGACAGCGAAGGTGCCGAGCGCGAACCGGTCGAGGATACCGTCGCCGGCAACGCCATGCCTGCCGTCGAGCGTGCCGCCACGTTGATCGACCAATCTTATCGGTCTCCGACCCAACATCACAATCCGATCGAATTGCTCTCGACGACGGCCGTCTGGCAGGGCGGACGGCTGACCGTATACGAAGGGTCGCAATTTACCACCGGGACCAGAAACGCAATCGCCGGCGCTCTTCAGATCGATCCGGCGATCGTCGAGGTCAAGAGCGCCCATATCGGCGGCGGGTTCGGTCAGAAGGGTATTCCGCTCCGCCAGTCCGCCATCGTCGCGCGCGGTGCCATGCTGCTCGGGCGGCCGGTCAAGCTGGTCACGCCGCGCAGCCAGATCTTCCATACCGCCACTTACCGTCCGCGCAGCCTTCATCGGATCAGGCTGGCCGCCGATCAGGACGGTCGGATGGTCGCCGTCCGTTACGACGCGGAACAGGAGCAATCCCGTGCCGGCTCCTTCCCTCCGAACGAATATCATGAGGCTCCCAGCCGGCTCTACGACATCCCGAACTATCTCGGTTCCGCGGCGAACCTGCGGATAGACCGGCAGGATCCCGGCTACATGCGTGCGCCCCACCCGCAGGCTTCGTGCTTCGCTCTTGAAAGCGCGGTGGACGAGTTGGCCCATGCCCTCGGCCGCGACCCGGTGGCGCTTCGGCTGGCACATGACACGACGATCGATCCGCTGACCGGCAATCCGCTCTCCTCACGTTTCCTCAACGAATGCATCCGCGAGGGTGCTCGCCGCTTCGACTGGTCGGCGCGCTCGCCTGCTCCGGGGTCCATGGTCGGCGAGGACGGAGCCCGGATCGGGTGGGGCATGGCGTGCGGCGCCTATCCGTCCAGCATGACGGCCTCGGTCGTGACGTTCCGGGTGAGCGCGGACGGCACCGCACGGATCGCCTTGTCGGGCCACGAGATGGGCCAGGGTATCCGCACCTCCATCATGCAAGCCGTCCTCAGGCACATCGATGTCGATCCGCATCGTCTCGAAATCGTCATCGGCGACACCAGCGCCGCGCCGCAGCACATGACGGCCGGTTCCTGGGGTTCGGCCGGGGCGATCCCGGCCGCGGAGAAGGCAGCGCGGCAGATGCAGGACCGCCTCGATGAATTGCTGGACGGGCGATCGATCACGGGAAATGCGCATCGCAAGCTCATGACCGTGAGGCGGCCCTATCTCGAAGTGGAAATCACGCAACTCGCGCCCGGCC
>NZ_WUJP01000895.1 GCF_009806515.1 Geminicoccus flavidas
AGGAAGCCGGTGCGCTCGACGAGCTGCGGCAGGGAGGCTTCGCCGTCGCGGGGCCGGCCTATCGCGACTTCACGACGATGAGCTACATCGCCCATTTCGTCGAGGTGCGGGTCGAGCCGCGCACCAGGCGCATCCGCGTGCCGCGCTTCGTCAGCATCGCCGACTGCGGCCGCGTCGTGAGCCCGAGAACCGCACGAAGCCAGATCCATGGCGGCGTCGTCTGGGCCTTGAGCGCGGCCCTGCGCGAGGAGACCGAGATCGACCCGCGCTTTGGTGGCTATCTGAACTGCGATCTCGCTGACTATGTGGTCGCGGTGAACGCCGACATCGGCGCGATCGAAGTCGGCCTGATCGACGAGCCCGATCCGATCGCGAACGAGACCGGCCTGAAGGGCCTCGGCGAGGTCGTCATGGTCGGCGCCTCTGCGGCCATCGCCAACGCAGTCTTCCATGCGACGGGATCGCGAGTTCGCCATATGCCGATCCGTGTCGAGGATCTTCTGTGATGCAATGGCGTTGGCCGGAAAGGGATGTCGCATGCGCGGGATGACTGGTCGCACGTGGGGGATTGCTGTCACAACACTCGGCCTCGCAGGAGCCGCCCTCGCCCATCATGGCGTGACGGGGCAATACGATGCCGCCACGCCAATCGTTCTTTCCGGCACCCTGACCGCAGCCACATTCTCCCCGCCGCATCCGGTGCTTTCGATCCGGGTGGACGGGGCCGAACTTCCCGCTTTCGAGGTCGGTCGGCCGGAGGAATATTTCGGGCCGGCCGTCGTTCGGCCCGAGGACGTGGGTGAGGTGCGCGAGATCGAGCTTTCGCCGGTCCGCATGTTCTACGATCTCGCCGATCGGTTGAGTATCGGCGACCGGGTTCTGGTCGTCGCCCTGCGCAATTGCCTGCCGCCGCATGAGCTGCGCAGCACCTGGGTCCGGCTCGACGACGAAACCGTCGTTTCCTACACCGGAGACTGGGCGCCGGGTGTCGACGGATGCAGTTGATAGCCCTGTTCCAGTGGATCGAGGGGCTGCATGCGGTTCGCCTGATCGTGACGGTGCCGGGGGTCTATCCCACGATCTCGGCTCTGCATATCCTGGGCATTGGCGTCCTCCTCGGCTCGATCGCCCCGGTGGACCTTCGGTTGTTGCGCGTTCTCGGCTCAAAATTCGACGCGGTGATCCCGACGCTCATCCGCATGGCGCTGATCGGATTCGCCGTCGCCGCGACGACCGGCCTCCTGCTCGCGTCGGTCCGGATCGGACACTACGCGCAGAACCCAGCATTTCTCGCCAAGCTGGCCATCCTGCTGGCGTCAGGGAGCAACGCGATTGCCTTGCACATCGTCTCGCGCCCCGACGACGTGGTGAGCATGGTGGGACGACCCAGAGGTCGCGCCACCGCGATCGCTTCGCTGAGTCTGTGGCTGGGCGCCGTCTTCGCGGGCCGGTGGATCGCCTTCGCATGAACCGGCCAAATGGAAAAAACCACGGACGCCGCTAACTCCTCCTGCCGCCGGTGCGGAACTGTCGAGTCCTTCGATCCCACACGTTGTATCCCTTGATGGAATCCCGATGACCAACTGTCTTCAGACCCTTTCCCGGCGCG
>NZ_WUJP01000896.1 GCF_009806515.1 Geminicoccus flavidas
ATGTTCTGCGCAAGGGCGCTGCACTTGCTTGGGCCGCGCCCGTGCTGGGTGTTCTTACGCCGCCCGCCGTGGCTCAAACGCAGCATTCTCTGATCTTCTCGCCCTTGGGGATGAATTGGAGCCACTGGAGACGATCATCATCGCGCGCGAGGGTGAGATTCTGACCGAGCGCGGGTATCGTGGCCACTCTCCATCTGCGCCGACGAACATCAAGTCCGCCTCCAAACCCGTCATCGCCACCCTGGTCGGCATCGCGATCGAGCGGGGCGTTCTGCGCGGGGTCGATCAACGCATTGCCCCGCTGCTGCGTACCGACATACCCGCTGACGCCGATCCGCGCATCGAGGAAATCACGATCGGTCATCTCTTGAGCATGCAGGCTGGGCT
>NZ_WUJP01000897.1 GCF_009806515.1 Geminicoccus flavidas
GCGGCCGACATCAGGGGCCGTCTACGGGCAATGGGTAGCCGACCGAAACTGGGTACGCGGCGCGCTCGGCCAGGCTTGGCTGCCCGGCCGGATCAGAACTGCCAGCCGAGCGGGATCCAGGCATAGCCGGCATCCGTCTTAAGCATTCGCCCGAGGCCGGGGAACGGATAGTGAAAGCCGAGCACGAGCAGCCGGTCTGCCGCGGCCATGTCGAAGATGCGGCGGCGGGAGGCGAGTGCAGCGTCCTTGTCGCGATCCGGCCCAGGCAGCCACGGCCGGTCGACATTGACGATCGGGTGGTAAGCGAGGTCGGCCGTCAGCAGGAGCTGATCGTTCCCGGACTGAATGAGGAAATTCGCCATGCCGGGGGTGTGGCCGACTGCCGGTAGCATGGACAGCCCGGGGACGATCTCGCCGCCGGCCTCATACAACTCGATCCCGTCGGTGACCGGCTCGATGCTCCGCTTGATGGCGGCCGCGAAATTGCGGCGGAACTCTTCGGGCACCGGCATGTAGGAAAGGTCCGGATCGTTGCGGACGAAGAAGTTCCAATCGGCCCGAGGCGCAAAGACCGTCGCCCGCGGGAATGCCTTGCCGCCGTCGGCGGTGCGAAGGTTCCCGACATGGTCGGGATGGGTATGCGAGACGACCACGACATCGATATCCCCGGGCGACAGACCGATGGCGGCCAGGTTCTCGAAGACGCGGCCGCCTTGCGGCCCCATGGTCTGCCCGGCCCCGGCTTCGAGGAGGATCCGCCGGCCATTCGTCTCGACAAGCAGCGTGTTCAGATTGAGCGTCAGCCGGTCGGTAGGCAGAAAGGCGAGCTGCAGAACCTCCTGCAGCTCCGCTTCCGGCGCATCGCTGGCATAGACCCGCGGAGGGCCGCCGATCAGCCCATCGCTCAGCACCGTCGCCGAGATGTCACCGACGCGAAAGCGGTAATGACCGGCATTCCCGGCCGGGGCCGGAGGCGATGCGGCGGGAGTGGCCTGCACAAAGGCAGCGCCAGTCGGCAGGATCAGCCCCGTCGCGGCCGCCGCGGCCGTCAGCATGATCTTCCTGCGGTTCAGTGTGATCTTAACCATTTTTGATCCCGTCCGATACCTGCCGGCAGGTCGGCGTTTGCTTCCAGCGCCGGCGCAAGGGCCGCGTCATCTGTGGCGCCGCCCCTCTGCGTGTTCCCCAAGGGATGACACAGATCGAGCGCACGGATAAGCTAATCAAAATAGATCAGCTTATTAAGTCAGACTTTTCAATGCGGCCACTACGCCTTGATAGCCTTGAGATCTTTGAGGACGTCGTGCGCCACGGCGGCTTCCGGGCGGCCGCGCTTGCCAGGGGCGTTTCGTCGTCGGCCATCAGTCAGTCAATCGGGGTGCTCGAGGAAGCGCTAGGTATCCGGCTGCTGAACCGGACGACACGCAGTGTCGCGCCTACCGAAGCAGGCGAGCAGCTTCTCGAGCGACTAAGGCCGGCGCTTCACGAAATCAGGACCGCGATCGACGATCTCAACCAGCTTCGCGAGCATCCGTCCGGCACCGTGCGGATCAATGCACCAGGTCCGGCGGCAGACCACGTTCTCTGCCCGCTGGCCTTCAAGTTCATGAAAATTTGCCCTGAGGTCCATGTCGAGATCGTCAGCGATGCCGCGATCATCGACATCGTCGAGCGGGGCTTCGATGCTGGCGTGCGCTTTGGGAACCAGCTTGCCCAGGACATGGTCGCCATGCCACTCGGTCCCGCCTTGCGGTATGCGATCGTAGCTTCGCCTGATTATCTTCGTGAGCGTGGTCGACCCGGCTCACCGCGCGATCTCTTGCAGCACGACTGTATTCGTCGCCGTTTCCCGGGCGGTACCATGGTAACGTGGAAATTTGAGAGAGATGGCGAGGACGTGGAAATCGCGCCGAGAGGCCGGTTGACGCTGAGCTCAGCACATCAGGAGCTCCAGGCTGCGATTGCAGGATCGGGGATCGCTCACCTGTTCGAGGACTATGTCCGTGAGGAGATCGAACGAGGCAGAGTTGTCGAATTGCTCGGGGACTGGAAGCAGAAGCTGCCAAGCTGGTACTTGTATTATCCAAGCCGACGGCATACGAGCGCAGCAATGCGGACATTTCTCGAATATATCCGCAACTATAAATGGTGTTCGAACGACGGCTAATGCTCGGTTCCGACATGCCAAACCACGAGGGGCTAGGGCCGGGATCGGAAGCGTCAGTTCGCATCCCAGCTCGTCGCGCGGCGGGGTGGGTTCACCATGGTATGGCGGCGGCATAGACGCTCAATCGTGATCGCCTCCGGACGATCGCGACGAGATCGCGGACCTTTGAAATCGAACGCGCATCAGGAACTGCATAGCCTTCCGCCGCATCAGCTGCGCGGCGCCTGGCTTCGCCTCCCCGACGGCACTGTCGTTTCCTGCACGGGAGGCCGGGCGCCGGGCGCCAACAACGGATGCAGCTGATTTCGCTGTTACAGTGGATCGCCTTCGCGGAGAGGCGGGATAAGCATCGATCTAGCGCGCGCGCTCGAAAGTGATCGTTACCCTGGCCCCGCCGGGGCGCTGAAAGTTCTCGATCATCCGGTCGCCCTCAACCCTCATGGTCAATTCATTGGTCGTCCGAACGTCGCCGATCCAGTTGGGAAAGGATGAGCCCTCGACAGTGTTTCCACTAAAATTGCCGTCCCCATCGACAGTATAGCGGCCATACAGGGCGAGTGTGCCGGCCATGACCGCCCTGTTCTCCTCGTCGGTGCCGCGTCCCCGCTCGTCCGACTTGAAGCGCGGGATGCGCGGGTCGTGCAGAAACTCGACGAAATGCATGTCGCTGGTGAACACCAGTATTCCCTGCGGCTCGGGACCATAGGGAAGCGACGTCGTTCCGTTCACCTCGACGGCTGCAGAGACAATTCGCTATGTCCCCACGACCTTGTTGGCCGTCTGCGCAACCGCGGGATCGGCGCTGGAAAAAGCCATCGCGGCGGCGCCGGCAACGAGTATGGTTCTGCGCTCGATCATGCCAAGGTCCTCTCGATCGACTGAAACGGCGGAATAGGCTGGCTGGCGCCCGCACGGGCCGGGTTGCTTCGAGCTTAAGCGGGCGAGTCGGTCGAAGGCGACTACAAGCCAAAGCTCACCTTGGTCAGGTCTTGGGACACTTCCCAGAGACTCGCGGAAATGGTGGCGTCCAGCGCCTGTTCGGGAGGTTTCTCCTCGGTCGGGTAACCGCGCGTCCCGCTCAGCCGGTCTGGCCCATAGTAGGCGCCGCCCCGTGCCGTCGGCTCAGTCGCGGCAAAGAGCGCGGGCAGCGCACCTTGCCATGCGGGCTGGAACAGGAAGGGGAGGAAGCGTCGCAGCATCCCGGGAAGACTTGATCGGCCGGCGCCATTGGGAATGAGATCGGTACGGGTGATGCCGGGATGTGCCGCCAGGCTCTCGACACCCCATCCTGCTGCCCGGCTACGTCGGCTGAGTTCGAAGGCGAACATGATGCAAGCCAGCTTCGACTGGCTGTAGACCGGAAACGGCTTGTAGTTGCGCTCGGCCTGAAGGTCGTCGAAGTCGATCGCGCCGCTGCGCGCCGCAATACTGCCGAGCGTCACGACGCGGGGGCTCTGCCCTCGTTTCAGGAGCGGCATCAGATGCGCGGTGAGGGCAAAGTGTCCGAGATAGTTCGTGCCGAACTGCAGCTCGAAGCCGTCGCTGGTCTCGCGACGCTCCGGCGGAGTCATCACGGCGGCATTGTTGATCAGAAGGTCGAGGCTGTCCTGCTCGCGCGCAAGCTGCTCGGCGAAGGCGGCGATCGACGCGAGGTTCGCGAGGTCGATCTGGCCGAACCGCACCTGCGCTCCAGGAACGGCCGCCTTGATCGCTGCGACGGCTTCAGCACCCTTGCGGGGATTGCGCCCGGCGATCACGACATGTGCGCCGGCGCGAGCCAGCGCCAACGCGTCCTGGTATCCCAGCCCCCCGGTACCTGTGACGACAGCCGAACGGCCGTTCTGCGATGGGATATTCCTGGTCGTCCACTTCGTCATTGATGATCCTTGCCTTCTCGGCGGTTCGGCCGCCGTCGAGCACATCGGGTCTCGGGGTGCCGGTTTTCATCTCCCGACAAGAATGCCGACGGCAGGCGGATTCTCCATGCCGGAACCGTCAAAAAATTTGCCCATTTCTCCATGGCCTCTGGGATCACTAGGCCGCCAGACGCGCCCTTGCCATTTGTTCGCTACCTTACATATTTGCTAGGTAACTAGCGAATTTGAGGTCTGCGCCATTGAGTGATGAACGGGGAAGTTCGAGCCGTGACCTGATAGGAGCGTGGGCCAAGCGGTGCTACTTCGCCGCCCGGGCGGTCATGGATTCCGTCCTGCGCCCTTATGATCTCGGCTCCGTGCAGTGGTACGTGCTCTACCAGCTCGCAACCGGCGGGCCGACCCTGCAGCGCGATCTCGTGCGAATGCTCGAGATCGAGCGAGCGACGATGACTGGCATCGTCGCCACGCTCGTGCGCAAGGGGCTGGTGGAGCAAGAGGCCGATCAGGCCGACCAGCGGCAAAAGCTCCTTCGCATGACGGCCGCCGGCGCGAAGCTCTGGGGCGAGTTGCCCGATATTGGTTTCATTCGCTCAGTGGCGTTCGACGGCATCGACGACGCCGAAATCGCGACCGCAATCAAGGTTCTCCAAACCGCGACACAGCGGCTCGAGACCCTTCTTCAGAAAGGAACATATCCATGACCGTGCTGGTGACCGGCGCGACCGGTCTTGTCGGAACTCGACTCCTTCCACGTCTTGTCCAGGTGGGAGTGGACTGCCGGGCGCTCATGCGTAGCGGGAAAGAGGCGCCCGCCGGCGTGAGCACGATCGCGGCGGACCTCTTCGATCCTGACTCCCTCATGGAAGCGATGGGGGCGTATCGGCGATCATCCATCTCGCAGCCGTTTTCCGGACGCCCGACACAGACCTGATCTGGAAGAGCAACCTCGAAGGCACGCACAACCTCATCGCTGCGGCGCAGGCGCGTGCGCCTAAAGCGCGTTTCATCCTGGTGAGCACATCCAATGTCTATGACGTCAACAATCCGCACCCGGGCCGCGAGGATGATGACACCGATCCTCAACAGGCTTATCCCGCCAGTAAGCTCGCCGCAGAGACTGCGTTACGCAGAAGCGGGCTGAACTGGAACATCCAGCGGTTCGGCTTCGTCTATGGCGACAAGGACGGGCATCTGGAAGAGCTGCCGCGACTTGTCGCCAGCTTCAAGATGCATCCCGCCCAGCGGATGAGCCTGGTTCATCATCGCGATATCGCCACTGCCATGGACCTGGCGCTGATCGGCGCGATGGACGGGCGCATCGTCAACATCGCCGACGAGGCGCCCATCTCGATCTATGAGCTTGTCGGACTGGTTGGAGGCACGATGGAGCCGTCCTCCGCTCCACTCGACAATCCATGGCGCTTGCACATGGACGTCTCACTGGCGCGTAGTCTTGGTTTCCAGCCTGTCGTGAGGACCGTCTATCAGGCCGTGCAGGAAAAGCTGATGTGACGCCCGCGTCTCGCCTGAGACCCTCAAAGACCCGCTCTCAGCGGTATGGCCGGGATCGGTCCGTCTCAAGACATCGTTGAGCAGCTATGCAGTTTGCATCCTGCGACCGACATACTCGCTGTACAGGCGCTGCTGATTCATGACGTCACGCTTCGGAGCAACGCCAAACATCCGGGAATATTCACGGCTGAACTGGGATGCGCTTTCGTAACCGACCTGATACGAAGCCTCGGTGATGTTAGCATCTTCCGTCACCATCAGGCGTCGTGCTTCGAGAAGGCGCAACTGCTTCTGGAACTGCAGCGGCGTCATCGAGGTCATCGCCTTGAAGTGTTGATGGAATGAGGACTGGCTCATGCGCGCCACGTCCGCCAGTTCATCCATACGCAGCGTCCGAGCGATGTCCTCATGCATGAGATGAAGGACTCTCGCGATCCGGGCGGCGTTCGATTCGGGCTCAGCCAGCTTGCAGAGTTCGCCGCCCTTCGGACCGCTCAAAAGCCAGTAACAGATCTCGCGCATGACGGACGGAAAGAGGATCGGGATCGCCTTCGGTGTCTCACACATCCGCAGAAGGCGCAGGACGCACTCCGCCAGAGGCTCATCGACCCGCCGAACGAACAGGCAGGGGCCGGATCTCGCAGGGGATGCCGGCGGCGTTTCGAGCTGCCCCAGCACGTCGCGGATCATCGCCACGTCAAGCTCGAGCGTTAAGCCGGTATATGGCGCCTCGGGGCTTGCCTCGACGATGTGCCCCGTCGCCGGCAGCGTCATGCCGACGGCCAGACACTCCATTGCGCCGTAACGAAGCGTCTCATCACCCAGGATGATTTCCTTCGCCCCCTGGACCACGACGCAGATCGACGGCTTGTAGACCTGCCGCATCCGCATCCTTTCCTTGAAGGAACGGACGATATTGAAGCCACCGATCGGCGTCGGGAACAGACCCTGTCCCCCGCCCTGGGCCTCGATATAGGCGGCGATTGCCCCGAACAGCGATGGCGGCACGCGCACCTCCCGAGGGTCGCGAGGCCAGCGCAGCACCTCGCCCTCAACTGGCAGCTTATCGCCGCCTGCAGGATTGGGCAAGTTTTTTGGGGCTTCCGGCATTCCGATCATCAGGCGCTCCATCTAGCTTGAGGGTGCGCGCCAAGCAGGGAGCGTGTCGAAGATGACGGAAACAAGCGTGAAGTCAATAGACATGCACCGAGGGCCACCTCTGCTCTTGAAAGAATTTCCGAATGAGTATGTGCAGGGTTGGCATCTTTTTGCGATTTTGATGACGCTGATTCTCACCAACGCGTTTTCACAGATCGACAGAATACTTCCCTTCATTCTGGCAGAATCGATAAAAGCAGACCTGGGACTGAGCGATACCCAGATGGGCCTGCTGACGGGCCTCGCCTTCGCGGTCTGCTATTCGCTGTTGTCGCTACCGCTCGCCCGGGCCGCGGATCGAGGATCACCTCGCTTCGTCCTGGTTTCGTGCATCGTGCTCTGGAGCGCCATGACGGCGCTCGGCGGCTTCGCCGCAAGTTTCCTGCTGCTGGCGCTCACGCGTTTCGGCGTCGCGTTCGGAGAAGCCGGTGCGGTGCCTGCCGGCCATGCGCTGATCGCCCGCAAAATCTCGCCCAAACACCGCGGCCTGGCGATCGGCCTCTTCGCCATGGGGATTCCTCTCGGAACCATGGTCGGCTTCGCCGCGGGCGGCGCGATCGGCGACACGCTCGGATGGCGCACCGCCATGATCGGTGCCGGAGCCATCGGCGGGCTGATTGCTCTGTTGGCCTTCATTGTCCCGGGGCCGACCCCGATGCTCGCGCGCACGGCCGCCAACAGCGAACCCTTCATGGCATCCAGCCGCCGATTGCTGGCGTCCCCGGCGTTCCGCTGGCTGTTCATCGGCGCGATCTTCGTCGGCTTCGCCGCAGCACCGTTTTACGCCTTCTCCGCCCCGTTCCTCATCCGCACGCACGGCTTCAGTACCAGCGAGGTCGGACTGGCCTTCGGCCTCCTGCAGGGCATGATGGGCATCGTCGGCACGCTCCTGGGCGGGCGCTGGTTCGACCGCGCCGTGAGCTCGGGCACCGGGAGAGTGCTCGGCGCGCCAGCCGTTCTCTTCCTGATCACCAGTGCGACCACGAGCGCAGCCTTGTTCGCCCCGGCCGGCTGGTTGTCGATAGCCCTGCTGGTGCCCGGGATGCTGTCCTTCTCCTTCATGCTGCCATGGGCCTTCGGAGCGGCGCACCTCGTCGCCGGCGAGGGCAAGCAGGCGCAGGCGTCCAGCCTCGTGATGATCGGCTCCGGCCTTCTCGGGCCAGCGCTCGGGCCTCTCATCGTCGGCATGGTCAGCGACGGGGCGACGGCTGCGGAGATTCCCAATGGTCTCGGGCTCGGGCTGCTGGTCGTGCCGGTTTTCACCGTCCTGACCGGGATCGCCATGCTGATCGCAAACCGGCGCATCGCTGCCTTGCTCAGCTGTCGGTGACACGTCTCCGCCCCGGATGACGAATGCAACAATCATTCCGGCGCGCTGGCGAGTCCCAAGAACCACCGAAGGCCGCCCCCACAATGGCTGCCTTTGATGGCCGAATTCCTCCGCCAACAGTTTGAGAGAAGAGAAATAGCTCATGGATTTTGACCCCGTCGGCGCCGTCATGGCGTGGATCAGCATCTATGGTCTCATCGGCCTGTTTGCCGTCGCCCTGATAGAGCGCTTCGTGCCCGTGATCCCGTCCTATGGATTGCTGCTGGCAGTCGGCATTGGAGCGGCAGACGAGGCCTGGTCACTCTCCACCGCGTTCTTCGCGACCACCATGGGCAGCGTAGGCGGCTGCGTCGGTTGGTTCCACGCCGTTCGACGGCTGGGCGAGACGCGCTCCACGCGCTTCCTCAGCGGGGCCGGTCGCTTCTTCGGGATGTCCGCCGATCGCATTGAGCGCGAGATCGCCTCCTTCCGCCGGAACCAGACCGCGCTCGCCTTCGCGCTCCAGCTGGTGCCGACCGTCCGGCTGTTCGCCCCGGCGTTCGTAGCCCTTCTGCGCGGGAGCTCGCGCAGCGTCCTGGTAGCATCCGCGGCCGGCATTGCCGTCTGGAACGGACTGTTCATCGGCATAGGGTTCTACGCCGCACATTCCATCGAGACGGCGAACACGACGGTCGTCGCCCTTGCCGCACTAGGCGGCCTGCTGATCGCGGAGGCCGCCTTGTTCTGGATCGTACGGCGGGTTCCGTACCCGCTGGAATCGGGAGGTCATGTCATGCGGGTTTTGATGACGTTTTGCGACGGGAGGCGATCGGCTACGCCGTCGCATCAGCGAATAGCGACTTCGGAATCATTGAAGCAACAGCGTATGGCTGAGACGTTCGGCTTCTTCTGGGCGTGGCTCCGAAACCCGCTGAGGGTTGCGGCCGTCGCACCGTCAGGCCAGGCACTCGCCAGCCTCATCACCTCGGAGATCTCGCACGACACAGGGCCGGTCATCGAGCTTGGGCCAGGAACCGGGGCGTTCACACGTCCCCTAATCGCTCGTGGTGTGAAGCAGGAAAACTTGGCGCTGATCGAGTTCGGATCCGAGTTCGCCGCTGCGCTCCATTTCCAGTACCCGCAAGCGCGAACGGTCTGTATAGACGCCGCGCGCCTGCGGACGGTCGACCTTTTCGATGGTAAGCAGGCGGGCGCTGTCGTCAGCGGCCTGCCTCTCCTGTCCATGCCGCAACGCAAGGTGATCGCGATCCTGACCGGCGCTTTCCGCAAGATGAAGCCAGATGGCGCGCTCTACCAGTTCACCTATGGACCGCGATGCCCGGTTCCGCTCAGACTACTCGACCGTCTCGGGCTGAAGGCGGAACGACTTGGCGGTACGCTCGCAAACGTTCCTCCAGCGGCGGTCTACCGGATCACGCGCAGGCTCGACAGCCAAAGCCAAGCAAGCAACCAAAGCCGACAGTCGCCTCATCCGGGACCGCCAGCAGCTTCACCTGCTCCGGGAAGCGTGTTTGCCGAGAGATGGGCAGCTGCAATGAGGCGCAATTCTACCTCACGCAGTGCGGCCTCAACCGGCTGGATGGCGATCACGACGGCGTGCCCTGCGAGAAGATCTGCAGGTAAGGCCGCCGTTGTCGCCGTCGCGAACGCAGGCAAAGATCCCGGCAACGAAGAGAGAGCCCCAGCACCATCAGGTCGGTGAAGGGGTCACGTGGACCACCAGCACTTCGTCCGGACTAAGCGCATGTTCCCGTGCTTCGGTGAGAAGATTTGTCTCCGATCCGTCTGGCTCCTTCGGCCCAGGCTTGGTAGGTGATCTTGTAGGGTATAAGATTGCGCCGAGCGCAGTGATTGTTATAGCCGCACGGTTTGGCTGTGCGGCGTGCCGGATGAGATAGAAGAGGTTGCGGCCGGGTGAACTTCGGTAGCGTGTGGGCCGAGTGTGATGGAGGTACCGCTACACATCCATCAGCCGAAGTTCTTCCTCGGACTCACGGACGGCGAGACGTGAGTTGAATGCACGGCTGTCAGACCTGTGCAAGCGCAGCCGCGCGCCCTGTTTTTGGTAGACGTGGATTGAATCAACCTGCGCGGCGGGCTTCCGACTGTCTGCGCCAAGATTGGTGACAGGCGGAAAGCCTGACGAGCGGGCAAGCCCGCTCCATGCCGATGATGAAACACTTAGTGGCAGGCTCGCATAAATGGCCGGCACTGCCGGTGCGCAGTCAGGTATACCCCCACGCTGTTGGGACAATCGTTGGTACCTCTAGCCATACGCCAGCGCGAAGTCAGTATTTTTCAACTATTTAGCTGGTCGTGCTGGCGGAGGGGAAGTCCGCCCAAGTAAAATCCGAGATGGTCCGAGAATATCCAGGGCGTCCGGTAAAACGTCACAGAATGTAGCACTTTAGCTGGTCCCTACGTCCATTGCCGTCCATCCTGGTGTGTGGTAATCCAGGTTCCGACGTGGGGCTGAACGTGGGACCGTAGCCTTGGCATCTGGTAGTCGTGACGGCAAACTTTCCCACCGCAAGGTAGAAACGGCCGCGGCCGGCACCTATGACGATGGTCGCGGGCTGCGTCTGGTGGTTTCTAAGACAGGCGCGCGCAAGTGGATCCTGCGCTACCAGATTGATGGCAGGCGTCGTGACATGGGTCTGGGTCCATTCCCGGAGGTCAGCCTCTCCAGGGCACGCGAGAAGGCGCTGGATGCGCGCCGTCTGGTCAAGGAGCGGCGCGATCCCCTGGTCGAGCGCAGCCGCAGCAAGGCGCTGACGTTTCGTGCTGCAGCAGAAGCCCTGATCGAGGCCAAGCGGCCTGGCTGGCGTAATGCCAAGCATGCGGCGCAGTGGACCGCGACGCTGGAAGCCTACGCCTTCTCGAAGCTCGGCGCGCTCGACGTGAAGACTGTGGACACCGACATCGTGCTGGCTGCGCTGCGGCCGATCTGGACGCAGATACCAGAGACCGCGAGCCGGGTGCGCCAGCGCATCGAGGCAGTGCTGGACTACGCGGGGGCGCTCAAGGCGCGCACGGGCGAGAACCCGGGGCGCTGGCGCGGCCA
>NZ_WUJP01000901.1 GCF_009806515.1 Geminicoccus flavidas
CGGGTCCAGGATCTCCGGCCGGTTGGTGGCACCCAGCAGGACCAGGCCGCTGCGGCTGTCGAACCCGTCAGCCGTACCGCAGGCTTGCTCGTCCAGAGCGACATGACCGTCCCCCCTCCGCCAGCTCGATCAGGAACACCCGTGCCTCCGTCCAGCCCAGTCCGCGCATCTCCGGCCGGGATCGCGCTGGTCACAATACCGAGCTACCAGAGCTGTCAGCGAGGCAAAGCCGCTCCAGGTCTCCCCGAGGCGGCTGATGAACGTGCCGGCAGCTGATGGCGTGCCGACACCTCGGTTCTCCTGGTGCACTTACCTCCGCGGGAAGAGGAGGCCGAAGCCAGCTGCGATCGATGCAGCCAGATTGTCTTCCATCCCGGACCCGGTCGAGTCTGAGTAGAACCGCATCAGCTCGATCTTGCCGCGTAGGTCGTCTAGGCAGCGCGCCTGGGTGGTGATGATTTGCTTCTCAAGTTCGTACCACCGGTTCTCCCAAAGCCAGAACTGATCGGGCTGCTGGAACTCGTGGAACTTCTCGCGTTCGGCCTCGCAGCGGCAGCGTTCGTGCCAGAGGCCGCGAAGGATCTGGCCGCGCGTTGCCACGCGGCGGAAGCCCTCAAGGCGGCAGATGGCCGCTTCGACGCGCCAGTGGTCCTGGTAGCGCCGCTTGTCATGTCTGATGGGGCGCTTGCGTACGCGGGTGCCGGGAAGGATCGGGATGATGCCGGCCTCGCGCAGATCCCGGCGCAGGCGGTTGGCGTCGTGGCTCCGATCCGCGACGGGCCGCTGGCCTGCGTCCGCGCCCCCCCCTTTGCCGCCCGCGCCGAACGGTGGACCTCGACGTAGGTGCTGTCGAGCGCCGCCATCATGAGCAACCAGCCTGCCCGGCCAAGGCGGCGAGCATTGCCCACTAAAAGCCCCGGCGGGACCGTGGCCGGCCGGGCAGTCGCGCCAGCGGCAGCCGGTCCCGAGGACATGGATGATGCCCGAGAGCACCCGGCGGTCGTCGACCCGCCGCGCGCCTGGCTGATGCATGGGCATGAACGGGCTGATCACCGCCCACTGCGCGTCCGTCAGCCAGAACAGGCCCGCCATCGCCCTCTCCCGCGTCCGCCCGTGACCGCCACAGGAGCGCGATCACCCAGCGCACACAAGAACCTGATCGGGTTCAGACCTTAGAGGTCGGCGGTTCGATCCCGATCGGCTCCACCACCTTCTCTAGAGATTTCCGCAGTCGGCGGGGCGCCATGGAGTTCCTGGCCAGCCCTAAACCTTATGTCCTTCCGTGCTCCCGAAGCAGCAGCGTCGAAGAGACTTCGTACGAAGAAATTCCCGCAGCAGTTCTCCCTCCTCAGCGAAAGTCACGGGTCGGTATCCTGATGGCGGAGTCCGGGCGCAGGTCGCGGATGTAGATGTCGCGTGGCTGGTGGTTGGGCTGGTCCCTCGAGCCGAGGCTGGCGAGCAGCGCGCCCAGATCCTCCAGCCGCTCGGCCACCAGGTGGATGACCTCGCCCTGGCGCTGCACCCGCCCCAGCACGCCCAGCATCCGGCTGCCAAGGACGATGCGCCGGTAGCGCTCGAACACGGACGGCCAGACCACCAGGTTGGCGATCCCCCCTTCGTCCTCGATCGTGATGAACATGACCCCGCTGGCCGAGCCCGGGCGCTGCCGGACCAGGACCAAGCCGGCCACCGCCGGCCGGCTGCCGGCGGGCATGGCCGCCAGCTCCCCGCACGGGCGGTAGCCGGTGCGGGCCAGCTCGGCGCGCAGGAAGGCCAAGGGGTGCTGGCGCAGGGTCAGGCCGGTAGACAGATAGTCCTCCACCAGCTCGCTCCCGCCGGTCATCGGCCGGAGCGCCACCGCCGGCTCGCTCAGCTCGGGCAGGCCGGCGAACAGCGGCAGCTCCTGGTCGCGCAGGGACCCGATCGCCCACATGGCCTCGCGCCGGTCCAGGCCGAACGAGCCTGAAAATCCGTCCGCCTCGGCGATCCGCCCGAGCGCTGCAACCGGCACGCCGGCCCGGCGCCAGAGATCGCCGATGCTGGCGTAGGGCCGGTGCTGCGCGATCCGGACTGCCTGTGCCTCGGCTAGCCCCTTGACCATGCGCAGACCCAGGCGGACCGCCAGGCCCAGCTCGGCAGGCTCCAGGGTGCAGTCCCACTCGCTCGCGTTCACGTCGACCGCACGGACCTCGACCTCGTGCTCCAGTGCGTCGCGCACGATCTGGGCCGGCGCATAGAAGCCCATCGGCTGGGCGTTCAGCAGTGCCGCACAGAAGACCTCCGGATGATGGCACTTCATCCAGGAAGAGGCATAGGCCAGCAGGGCGAAGCTGGCGGCGTGGCTCTCGGGGAAGCCGTAGGAGCCGAAACCTTCGATCTGCTGGAAGATCCGCTGGGCCAGCTCGGGTGCGTAGCCTTTCCGGATCATGCCGCCGATCAGCTCTGTCCGAAAACTGCCAACATCGCCCTTGTTCTTGAAGGTGGCCATCGAGCGGCGCAACTGATCAGCCCGGTCGGGGGGAAGACCTGCACACTCGATGGCGATGCGCATGGCCTGCTCCTGGAAGAGCGGCACGCCCAGCGTCTTTTCCAGCACCTTCCTCAGTTCGGGCCTGGGATACTCGACCGGCTCCTTGCCCTCCCGGCGGCGCAGATAGGGATGGACCATGTCGCCCTGGATGGGGCCCGGCCGGACGATCGCGACCTCGATCACCAGGTCGTAGAAGGTCCTGGGCTTCATGCGCGGCAGCATCGTCATCTGCGCGCGCGATTCGATCTGGAACACTCCGATCGTGTCGGCCCGGCGGATCATCGCATAGGTGGCCGGATCCTCCTGAGGGATGCTTGCCAGGGTCAGAGCCTGCCCCTTGTGCCGGGCCAGCAGGTCGAAGGCCCGGCGCAGGCAACCCAGCATGCCCAGGCCCAGCACGTCGACCTTCATGAACTTCAGCGTGTCGATGTCGTCCTTGTCCCATTCGATCACCGAGCGATCGGCCATGGCCGCCGGCTCGATCGGCACCAGCTCGTCCAGCCGGTCCTCGGTCAGCACAAAGCCGCCCGGATGCTGGGACAGGTGCCGCGGGAAGCCGATCAGTTCCCTGGCCAGCTCCAGGGCTAGGCGCAGCCGGCGATCGGTCGGGTTCAGGTTGAGCTCGGCCGCATGACGAGGCTCGACCCCGTCCTCCGACCAGCCCCAGACCTGACTGGACAGCGCCCCGGTCACGTCCTCGCTGAGGCCCAGGGCCTTGCCGACGTCGCGGATCGCCCCCTTGGCCCGATAGCAGATCACCGTGGCACACAAGGCGGCCCGGTGCCGGCCATAGGTCCGGTAGATCCACTGGATCACCTCTTCCCGCCGCTCGTGCTCGAAGTCGACGTCGATGTCCGGCGGCTCGTCCCGGCTCGTGGAGATGAACCGCTCGAACAGGAAGCCCTGCGCCACCGGGTCGATCGCGGTGATGCCCAAGAGGTAGCAGACCAGGGAGTTGGCGGCGCTGCCCCGTCCCTGGCAGAGGATCCCCTGCGAGCGCGCGAAGCGGACGATGGCGTCGACGGTCAGGAAGTAGGGTGCGTAGTTCTGCTCCGCGATCAGCTTCATCTCGTGGGCGAGCTGGCTCTCGATGTCCGGCTGCACCACTTCGGGATAGCGCCAGGCCAGCCCTTCTTTGGTCCGCCGCTCCAGCATCGCCTGCGCGCTCAGGCCGGGCTCGACCACCTCGTGCGGGTACTGGTGGGCCAGCTCCGTCAGGCTGAACCGGCAGCGCTCGACGATCTCCAGGGAGCGCAGCACCGCCTCGGGATGGGCGCGGAACAGCCGGGCCATCTCCAAGGGCGCCTTGAGGTGCCGGTCGGCATGTCTTTCCCGGCGGAAGCCGAGGTCGTCGATGGTGCAGCCTAGGCGGATGCAGGTGAGGACGTCCTGGAGGATCCGCCGCTCGGGCGCGTGGTAGAGCACGTCGCCGGTCGCGACCGGCGCCACCCCCTCCTGCCGGGCCAGCTCGGCCAAGCCGTACAGGCGCAGGGCATCACCTGGCCGGCGGCGCAGGGTGAGCGCCAGATAGGCCCGGTCGCCGAACGCGGCGCGCAGCCGGGCGAGCCTCAGCGCAGTGCCCTGGTCGGGCAGGTCCGGGACCAGCATGACGAGCTGGCCCTCGCCATGCGCCACCAGGTCGGCCCAGGCCAGATCGCAGCCGCCTTTGCCCGCCCGGCCCTTGCCAAGCGTGAGCAGCCGGCAGAGCCGGGCATAGGCCGGGCGGTCGGTGGGATAGACCAGCACGGGCGTGCCGTCGGCCAGGTCGAGCCGGCAGCCCACCACCAGGCGCACGCCGGTGACCGCCGCGGCCTCGTGCGCCTGGACCATGCCGGCCAGCGTGTGCCGGTCGGCGATGCCGAGTGCCGGGATGCCCAGCATCGCGGCCGCGGCGAACAGCTCCTTCGGCGAGCTGGCGCCACGGAGGAAGGAGAAGTGGGTGGTGACCTGCAGCTCGGCATGGATGCTCATGCGAACAGGCCGTGCAGGTACCAGCGCATCGGCCCAGACGCCGGGTCCATGCCGTCCCCTGAGCGAAACAGCCAGAAGCGCTCGCCCGCCTGGTCCTCGACCTGGAAATAGTCGCGCACCGAGTGGCGTTCGGTGTCCTGGCGCCACCACTCGCCGAACACCCGCTCCGGGCCGTCGGCACGCACCACCTGGCGGCGGATGCCGCGCCAGACGAACTGGCTGGGCGGGTGGTCGGGCAGGAGGGCCAGCGTGTCGACCGGCTCAGGGGAGGCCAGGAGCCGGGCGGGACGCGGCAGGATCGCCGGCCAGCCCGCCGCCTGGGTCGGGGCCTGGGGTGGTGCCAGGGCAGCGACCCTGCTCACTGCCCGCTCGGGCAGGTCGCTCTCCACCGGGACCGTCCGGTAAAGCCGGCTGGCCCCCAGCCGGTTGGCGAGCGTGTCGACCAGGCCCACGATCTCCTGCTGTCGGTCCCGGACCAGGCTGCTGGTCTGCTGCGGGCGCACCGGCTCGACCAGCGTGGCGACCAGCGCCAGCCGCTCAATACCGAAGCCGGGATCAATGCCGTCCAGGCGCAGGGCGAGAAGGCGCAGGAGGTGACGGGGGTCCTGGGAGGGCGTGCCGGTGCCGATGCGCACCGCTTCGGTCCGGGCGTCGACCCGCCGGCACAAAAGGTCCAGCCGGCGCACCCCCAGTGCCCGGGCAGCGAGCCTGGTGCACAGTGCCGCCACCAGCAGGTCCAGCTGGTGCTCCAGGCTTTCCGCCGTGCCGATCGGCTCGACGAAGGCGCGCTCGACCCGGACCAGTTCCGGCGGCGCCAGCGGGGTCAGCGGCTCGGCGAGCCGGCCGAACATCTGGTCCAGCCGCTCGCCGAGCAGCGCGCCGAAACGCAGGGCCAGCGCAGCGCGCGAGGTGCGGCACAGTTCGCCCACCTGCTCGAAGCCGAGCTTGCGCAGGGACCGGACCATCTCGTCCGGCAGGCGCAAGGCTTCGATCGGCAGCACGCCCAGCGCCTCGTGGATCTGCCGGTCG
Source organism: Geminicoccus flavidas (assembly GCF_009806515.1). Lineage (GTDB taxonomy): Bacteria > Pseudomonadota > Alphaproteobacteria > Geminicoccales > Geminicoccaceae > Geminicoccus > Geminicoccus flavidus. The sequence continues at coordinate 5,531 of NZ_WUJP01000901.1, forward strand.
GCCAGGGTGATCCGCTGGTAGCCGTGGCGGGCCAGGCCATGGGCGGCCCCGGGCGTGCCGGCCATGGCGCAGCGGGCGGCAATACCGCTGCGGGCCAGGCGCAGGACCAGGTCCTCCAGCATCGCCCGGTCGTCGCCGAACAGGTGGCCGACCCCGGTGGCGTCCAGCCAGAGCCCGTCCGGCGGGTCGAGGGCGACCAGAGGGCTGTAGCGGCGCAGGCACCACAGGCCGAGCCGCTCTAGAGCGGCTTGGTCGGCCGCGGGATCGGCCTCGTGGACATGCAGGCCCGGGACCCGCGCCTGACCTTGAGCCACCGGCAGGCCGGGATGGAGGCCCAGCCGGCGGGCCCGGGCGCAGGCTGCCTGGATGAGCCGGGCGGAACCTTCCCGACCGGCCAGGACCAGCGGCTCACCCGGCGGCGGCGCGACGCTGCCCTGCTGCCGCCGCCACCGGTCGGTCGACCAGCTCGGCAGGTACAGCGAGACGACCTTGCGCATCGCATGCCTCCAGATCCCAGAAACCAGGCTCCGCCCCGCGACAGCGGAGCAGCTCGACCCGCCAGCGTGCCCTCCCCACCCCCGTGACCGGCAGAGGCGCGGACGGCAGGGTGGCGATCCGCCAGCGGCTGACCGCGGCGCTGGGCTGGGCGAACTGCTCCGCAGCCCCGGCATGGCGCCAGCGGCGCAGGACGAGGCCGAGACCGCCCGTGGCCTCGGCGGCGAGTTGCAGGCGGCGCGACGCGGTCATCGGCAGCCGGCCGGTTTCCCCGACCACGCCGGCAAGGCCGCCATGGCGCAACCCCTCCTCCATCACCTGCAGGACCGCGGTCTCGTCGCCGGCCTCGGCGTAGATCACCCGGTCGGGATGCAGGCCGGCCCCTGCCAGGGCCGGCGCGAACAGGTCGGGATAGGTGAGGCACCACAGCACCGGCCCTTCCAGCCGGGCCAGGATGCCGGCGACGAACAGCGCGGCCGCAGCACCATAGACGGCGTCGCCGCTACCGCCGGCCACCTCGTGCAGGGCGCCCAGGCGCAGCCCGCGCTCGGGCAGCCACTGGTCGAGCGCTGCCACGCCGAAGGGCAGCACCGCCGGCGGCGGCCGCTCGTCCCGCTCCATCTGCCGGATGCGCGCGCGCAGCTTCGCCACGGTCTGCGCACGCGCGGAAAGCGGCGGTCGCATTTCCTCCGCACGCACCGGCCCCTCGGCCTCCTCCGGCCGGAAGACCATCAGGCGTAGTTCAGGAGGCGGCGGCATGGTCGGCGTGCAGGCGGCTCGTCATGCGCCGACGTTATGAGAACAAAACAGGAACATCAAGAACGAGTCTGGATATCGGCAGGCTTCGGCGGCGCAGGCCGCAGAGCCGGAGATCCTACCGTAAGGAAAGCCGGCCTGCGTGCATGCAGACCGGCCGGCTCGTCAGGTTGTCAGAGGCGCGGGTGTTGGCTGCCAGGCCGGCGGCGACCTGCCGTCAGGCCCGAGCCGCGGCATGGACCGGCGGGATCCGTTCCCGCCAGGGCATCGCCGCTTCCAGTTGCGCACTGATCCGGGAGCAGGCTCGCCTCGTCGTTCATCCGGCCGGCGAACTGGATGCCGATCGGCAGCCCAGATTGGGCCATGCCGAGAGGCAGGCTGATCGCCGGCTGGCCCGTCGTGTTGAACAGCGGCGTGAAGTTGCACCAGTCGAACACGCCCATGGTCCATTCTCGGCCGGTGATGCCCGCCCGGTTCTGGTCGAGCTCGCCGAGCCTGAGCGGCAGGCGGGCGGGCGTCGGCGTCAGGAGCAGATCGTAGTCGACGAAGAACCGCCCGACCTCACGGGAAATGGCATTGAAGTCGTCCAGCGCGTCGATCAGGTCCACCGCGGAGAAGCTCTTGCCGTCGACATAGCAGGCCCAGGTTCCGGCCTCGAGCATCTCCTCCCAGATGGCTTGGCCCGTAAGTGCGGACAGCCCGTCGACAATGGCAGCGACATTCGCGCTCCACACGATGTGCGTCGCGTTGAAGAAACGCTTCCATTCGATCCGGAGCTTCGCCGGAACCACCTCGTGGCCCAGCTCCGCGCAGATCCTCCTGACCTGCCGGACGCAATCCACCAGCTCCGCATCCATCTTCGTGCCGGAGAAGGATTCGTCCATCAGCGCGATCTTCATGCGCTGATGGGGGTGCCGGATCTCCTCGGCATAGGGCCGCTCGGGCGAAGCGATGACGTTCTTGGCCCGGCACCCGCGCCCTGCACCGCATCCAGGACCACGGCCATGTCGCGAATCGTCCGGCTGACCGCCAGCTCGCAGGACAGGCCCTGCAGCAGTTCGCCATAGTTCGGCCCCTGGGGTACCCGGTGGCGCGTCGGCTTCAAGCCGACCACCCCGGTGCAGGCGGCGGAGATGCGGATCGAGCCGCCGCCGTCATTGGCGTGCGCCAGCGGCACGATGCCGGCGGCGACCGCGGCCGCGGACCCGCCGCTCGATCCCCCGGCGCTGTGCGCGAGGTTCCACGGATTGCGGCAGGCCCGAACATGATCGGTTCGGTGGTCGGGCTTTAGGTCATTTCCGGCGTCGAGGTCGTGCCGAAGGTCGCCAACCCCGCGTTGCGGAAGCGGATCATCGGCTCCGTGTCGTTGGGCGAGGTGAAGCCATCGGGGAGTCTGCAGCCGAGACGATAGGGCGCCCCCTTCATCATCAGCATGCATTCCTTGATCAGGAATGGCACCCCGGTCAGCAGACCGGAGGGGAGGCCCGCAGCGATCTCGCTGCGGGCACGATCACCGAACTGCGCGATGACGCCGTTGATGTCGGCGTTCACCGCTTTGGTCGCCGCAGGGCAAGCTCCAGCAGCTCCTCCGCGGTGACTTCGCGCCGCGCCACCAGCCCGGCCAGGGATACGACGTCATGCCGGGCATATTCATCGAGTCTCATGACATGCACTCCCTGACGCGAACCGGTGCAGGCTCTAGGCGAACAGCGCCGAGACGCGCTGCGTCTCGATGCTCTTGGCCGGTGTGAGCATCGTCACGCCGACCAGGACCGCCGTGTTGCAGATCAGGCCGACGACACCCGAGGTCAGGCCGCCCAGAGCCGGGATAGAGACCGGGTAGAGGAACTGCAGGATCACCGCGACCACGAAGCCAACGATCATGCCGAGTACTGCGGCAGGTGCGGTCGGCCTCTTCCAGAGCAGGCCCAGATAGAGCGACGGCGCCAGCTGCACGATGCCCTGATAGGCGGCCAGTGCGAGCGTCAGGAGGCCGGCCGTGGTGTTCACCGTCATGATCGCGCCGATGATGGCGAGAATGGTGGTGATCCCGACGATGATGCGTGCCGTGCGGGTGATCTGCCGGTCGGTCCCGCCCTTCACGTGGAAGATGTCCTGGGCAGCGTGCACGCCGGTCGCCTGCGTCAGCGCGTTGATGTTGCCCATCGTTGCAGCGAGCACGCAGATGCCCGCCACGGAGAGGATGACCGGACCGCCATGGCTCGCCAGCAGGAACCAGACATTGTCGGGCGCTGCGGCAACCTCAGGCATGGAGCTGGCGAGCATCGCTGCCGTCAGCATCAGCGCCAGGAACAGGAACATCAGCGGGGCGGCCTTGAAGGCGGAGTTCTTCACCGTCTGCGCACTCTTGGCGGTGAAGAGGCGAACGAAGATGTCGGGCCAGCACCACGAGCCGAGCGCACCGGTGAGGACGATCGAGAAGTAGTAGAGCGGGCCCAGATCGCTGCCGAACGACGGCAGGGTCGCAAAGCTCTCGGCCAGCTTGTCGAAACCATGATCCGAGCGGAGGAGCATGACGATGAAGCCGATCGACAGCAGGCCGCCCACCCCATAGGCGATGATGCCCTGGACCATGTCGGAGATGACGATCCCGCGCATTCCCAGACGCACCGTCCAGTACTGCCGGATGGCCAGCACCGCGATGCTCACGAAGACGGCCTGCTCCGGCGAGACGAGGCCGAAGGACAGGTAGGAGAACACCAGGCCCAGGGATTGCAGGCCGAGGACGATCCACGGGAACATCGACACGACGCCAATGATCGCGGCCGTCACCCGCACGGCATCAGAATTGTAGCGCATGCCCACGAAGTCGGACTGGGTCTTGAGGTTGTGGCGCTTGCCCCAGTCGAACACCCGGTCGGCCAAGTAATACATGAACAAGACCGCGAGCAACGAATAGGAAATGACGTAGTAGCCGATCACACCCAACGAGGCTGACAGCCCGGCGAACGCGATGAAGATGGTGCCGGGAAGCCAAGTATTCAGGAAGGCCATGGTCTGAAACCATGAGCCGAAGGAACGCCCGGCGACCGAGAACTCCTCAAAATTGTCGGTTTCCCGGTGGTTGCGCTCCATGACGTAGATGACGAGGATGAAGAACAGCAGGATCAGGCCGTAGCCGATGGCGAAATTCATCCTACTCTTCTCCCCTGTTGTCGCCCATCGAGCGCAGCACCATCATGGAGCCGACCAGGATCAGGCCGCTGCCGAAGAAATAGACGAGCGCCATCGTCATGGAGCCGCCGGCGAAGAACAGATGGATCGGCGGAAACAGCATGATGATCAGATTGACTATCAGGATCCACCGTTCGGTAGCTGACCTGTCGCGCATTCCTGAACTCCTCCCTGTTGGGCTGTGCAGCCTGACTGTTTATTTTATGTGCTTCACCAGCGCCGCCGACTGGGCGATCATCTCCGCTTGGTGGGGCTGGAGTTCCTGCATCCCGTAGCCGCTCAGGATCTTGAAGAACGGGTCCTCCACGCCGGTATTGACCTGGGTCAGCGCTTCTACGACCGCGATCCCACAGAACGGCGTATAGGCCGGCGAATAGCCGCCCTCGTGCATGATCAGCAGCTTGCCCTGGCAGAACCGGTCCGCCAGAGCCTTCATCTTGAGGGTCATCTCGCGATAGGTGCCGCTATGGGCCATGTTGCGCCCCAGCGGATCGACCGCACCGGCATCGAAGCCGGACAGGATGAAGATCATGTCCGGCTTGAACGCCTCGACCGCCGGGGTCACGACCGTGTCGATGCAATGCAGATAGGCACCGTGGCCCGAGCCCGGCGGGAGCGGCATGTTGATGTTGTAGCCATAGCCGTCGCCTTCGCCGGCTTCCTCGACGAACCCTGAATCCTGCGGATAGTTCTTGTACTGGTGGATTGACATCACCAGCGTGGTGGGGTCGCGATAGAATGCCTTCTGCGCGCCATTGCCGTGATGGACGTCCCAGTCCAGCATGGCGATCTTCATGTCGCCGAATTCCTTGCGCAAGTTCATCGCGGCGAGCACAGCGTTGGCGAAGATGCAGAAGCCGCGGCCGATATCCGCTTCGGCGTGGTGGCCCGGCGGCCGGTTGAGGACATAGGCGTCGTCGATCTCGCCGTTCAGGATGGCGCGTCCCGCCACCAGAGGCCCCGCCGCCGAAAGTGCGGCGATCTCGTAGCCGCCGGGCCCGAACGGCGTGAGCTCGCCCGCGTCGCCACCGCCATTGTCGCTCATCTCCTTGATCCGCCGCATATAGTCCCGCGTGTGGAACAGCGCGATCTGGTCGTCGTTCAGCGGCTCGAAATCGTCGATGATGCGCAGGTGCTTCTTGATGCCGGAAACGGACAGGAGCCCGTCGATGCGGCGCTTGCTGTCCGAGCTTTCGGCATGAACGATGTCCGGCTGCACATGAATGCCCGGGGCGATGTAGTTCGCCGCCAGACCGGTATTGTGCCACATGTATTCCTCGCGGAAGACGTAGCCCGTCCTGCTCATTGCAACCCTCCCTGTTGGCATGGCGGCACGGATGCTATAGCCCCGCGCCCATGAGGGAACGGCTGTCTGAACCCCTGCAAATGGACGGTGATCCCCTGCACGATCTGGATGCGGTGGGCGGGCTGCTGCTGGCCATCCACAGGCTGCCCCATCAGGTCGAATTCACCGGCTTCCAGGAGCGTGCGCTGGCGCTGCTGGCGCGGGCAGTCCCGTTCGACTGCGCCTGGTGGGGCCTGGTGTCCGGCCTCAATCTCCATACCGAGATCAAGTTCAGGCTGCCGGCCACCTACCACGAGGACTGGGAGAAGATAAAAGCCGAGGATCCGATCGCGAATCAGGCAGCCCTGCACCCGTTCTCGACGGTGATGTTCAACGAACGGGAGCTCTGCCATTACCCGGCCTTGCAGACGATGCTGGCGAGCCACGGCATCCGGCATGTCCTGTGCACGCATACGCTGGAGCCGTCCCTGGGGCTCCACGCCTTTCTCGCCGTCTATCGCACCGCCACCCCGTTCACCGAGGCCCAGCGGAAGCTCAAGCAGATGGTCATGCCGCACCTGATGCATGCCCTGCATCTGAGCTGGCGCAAGCATCTGGAATCGGCGCTCCTGGACGCCCTCACCGATGAACAGCTGGCAGCGAACGCGATCTGCGACCGCTCGGGCCTAATCCTCTCCGCCGACGAGTTCTTCGCCCGCTTCATGGCCATCGAATGGCAGCGCTGGCGCGGCCCGATGCTGCCGGACGACCTGCTGGCCCATCTGCGCGACGGCCGCCATTTCCGCGGCAGGAAGATCCGCGCCGTCTTCCGCGACGTCTCCGGCCTCTTCCTCGTGCGCATATCCGAGCGCCGGCCGGTTTCCGAACTGTCCCCGCGTGAACTGACCGTGGCCGAACACTACGCCTTCGGCAAGACCTACAAGACCATCGCCCAAGAAATAGGCATCACCCCCAATACCGTCCGGCACTATATCCGCACCGTGTTCGGCAAGCTCCAGGTCAGGAACAAGACCGAACTGTCACGAATTGTCTTCGGCTCAGTTTCAGAGCGGCATTAGAAACGGTCTTCAAACACTCAACCCGCTGATCTTGCCAGCCTTTTCAGCATGATCCGGCTCATGGCGGCGTAGATCCTGGTTTCGCTCGTCTGAGGCAGCCACTCATCGTCCCTGCAGAGCCGCCGTGACTGGCCGAGCCAGACAAAGGTTCTCTCGACCACCCATCATCGGCCAGCAGGCCGATGATCCGTTTCCCGAAGGGACCGAGGTCAGCAGACCGCGGAGGCGCCTCGGCAGGACGCGAAACGCGTTCTTGGGCTTCTGCTTGATCCCGTAGCGTCAGAATTGACGATCCGGGTGGCGATCGGAGGCGCTGCCTCCGATCCTCGAGATGCCAGCCTCGCTCGGCCTGGAGTTGTGATGCGAATGCGCCGGCGTACGCGGCATCGGCCCATACCAGTTCGAGTTGCGGCAGGCTGTCGTGCTCAGCAGTGTTCAAGAGCATCTTGCGCACCGGCTCGGTCGGGCAGATCCGCCGCATGCATGCACACGAGCAGGACGAGGCCCTGTCAGCTGTACGGACATCCCTCCGTGGGACCGATGCTGCCCATCGATGGCGGGTACCCCGAGGCAGCAACCGCCATGGGCAGCCAGCGCGCAACAGATAGAAGATCGCATCGGCGATCCGCCGCCTCGGCCACTTCGGCGGCCGCCCATGACGGCCATGCTTCTCCAGCAACGGCGCAAGGAGCCCACTCCTCGTCCGACAGGTCGGTCGGGTACAGGCGACGGTGCTTGAGGCATGACAGCAGCCCCGGCGATCGTGGATCGCCTGGCGCTACACGCATCCCCACCGCTGGCCGTCACCCATTTCGAAGGCCGCTTCTAGGTGTTTGATCCCGCTTGTGGACGGCCGGGTGAGCTACAATCACCAGTAGCAACAGCTCGTCTTAATCCCTGGCAAGCGCATTGCATTCGACTTCGAACGCCGCGTTCATCGGGATCTTCGGCACGATGATCGTGGAACGAGTGGGCGGCGCTTCAGGGAACACCTCCCTGAACACCTCGTTCATCGCGGGAAAGTCATCGATGTTCGAAAGCAAGACCACACATTTGACTGTACGATCCAGCGACGTCCCGGCCCCTTCCAGGATGTTCTTCACGTGCACGAAGGCTTGGCGAGCCTCCGCCTTGATGCCGCCGGGGACCAGTTCCGATTTTCCCTGGACTGTGCCGAGCACGCCGCCGACATAAACCATGTCACCGGCGAGGGCAGGCGGTCCGCTCGGATGCGCTGACGGCCGGCACCGCGCCCAGCTCCAGCGCAGCCACGACGACCAGCGCGCAGCCATTCACGGTAACCTTGCTCATTTCCCTCTCCTACTCCGGGGGCGATAGAACCGTATGATCCGGTCGGGCAAAAACTGCTGGTCAGATGGCAGCCAGCATCCGGGCCCGCCTTGGCGGCCGAGGCCTGGGTAACCACCGAATCACCTGCCCGAGTTGCAGTCATGAACGATCTAAGAAATCCGACCCCTGCCTATCCGTCACGGCCACCGCGGACGACCTCCGCTGGCACTGCTGGCACTGCGGCGCCAAGGGCATCTGGACCGAGACCTTTGCCCGTCCTGCATCCGGACCACGCCCAGTGGTTGGAGGCTCGTGGTCTGAGTACCGGGCTCACGACGGCGTTGGGAATCAACAGCGCCGAGTGCCCCGATGGTGGTGACTGGAACGCCTTCTACGTCCGCCACGGCCGAGTCGTGAACCACAAGTACCGGCGAGTCGACGGCAAGGGGTTCATGCAGGACAAGGGCGGTGCCCAGACCTGGTGGAACCACGACTGCCTGCTCGACGATACGCTGAGCAGCGAGCCCGCGATCATCACCGAGGGTGAGCTCGATGCTATCGCCGCCATGCAGGCCGGCTTCCGGCGGGTGGTCAGCGTCCGGGCGGCGCACCGTCCAAGGAGGTTTCGAGCGACACCAGCGGCAAGTACGCCTTCATCGCCGAGACGCTGAAGCTGTTCGAGGGCGTGCGGGACATCGTGATCGCCAGCGACGGCGATGAGCCGGGCGCCGCGCTGCTCAACGACCTGTCGTTGCACCTGGGCAAGGGGCGGTGCCGCTACGTCCAGTATCGGCACGGCACCAAGGATTTGAACGATCTGCTGCTCGGCTACGGGCAAGCCGCCGTCGTTGAGGCGATCAACGGTGCGCCGCACGTGCATGTGGCCGGCCTATTCCGGATGAGTAAGTACGCGCCGACCCCGATGCCGACCGCGATGGCCTGCAGGTTCGACTTCCTCACCGACAACTACCGGATCCGGCTCGGCGACTTCGTCGTGGCTACGGGCGTACCCGGCATGGGCAAAACAACGTTCGTCAACGACCTGGTGGTCCGCATGGCCGAGAACTACGGCCTGTCGACCTGCTTCGCCTCCTTCGAGCAGCACCCGCTCATCGACCACCGGCGATCGCTGCGCAGGCTCTACGCGCACTGACCTGCGAGCTGGATGAGGCCGGAGGAGATCGCCGACGCCGATCGCTAGATCGACGGCATTCAGCTTCGTCACCCCGGACGAGGACGAGGATGCGACGCTGGAATGGGTGCCCGACAAGCTCGCTGCCTCGGTCGTGCGCTATGGCACCCAGATCTGCGTCATCGACCCCTGGAACGAGCTGGACCACGTACGGCCGAAGGACATGAGCCTGACTGAGTACATGGCTGGGCGATCCGGCAGCTGAGGAAGTTCGCGCGGAAGTGGCAGGTGCACCTGATCGTCGTGGCGCACCCGGCGAAGATGATGTGAGACAAGGACGGCAAGGTCGGCATCCCGAGCCTCTACGACATCAGCGACAGCGCACACTGGTTCAACAAGTCGGACGTCGGGATCGTCGTGCACCGCGATACCGATGGTGATGTGATCCGGATCGCGAAGTCGCGCTACCACGACATCATCGGCAAGCCCACGACCGTGAAGGTGCACTTCAATGCCTACACGGGGCGCTACAGCAAGGCGGATGCGCCGTGACCATCCACCACCATTCCGTCAAGGTCATGCCGGGCATCACCTTCTGCGGCTGCCTGATCTGTCAGGCAGACCGGCTGCCTGCGGTCGCACGGGTGGCCGCCAAGATGCCGAAGCATGCATCGAAGCTGGCCAGGACCTTTGCTGAGCTGACGGAGAAGGTGGCCATTGCATCAGGGCAGATTGGCAAGGCGTCAGCAGGAACTTCCTCTGTTCTATCAGGTGGAGAACAGGTGTGAGTGGTAAGTTCAAGCCTGGCACCTCGGACAACCCTCGTGGCCGAGCAGACCGCCTCGTACGTTCTCAAGGCTGCGATCAAGAGTGCTCTGGCCGGCGATGTCGTGGCCCAGAAGCTGATCCTGGAACGGTTGTGGTCAGCGAGGAAGGGGCGACCAGTCCGGATCAATCTGCCTGCCGTCGAAACGGCCGCAGATGCCGCCAATGGGATCAACCGGGTCACCGCTGCGATCGCCGAGGGCGAGCTTTCACCCGAAGAGGGGCGGCTCTGGCTGGGATCCTGGAACGACGGATCCAGCATTTCGAACGCCTCGAGCACGAGGCCCGCCTGGCCAAGCTGGAGCAGCGGGAAGAGCAATCATGAGGTCAATCCGTCGGCAAGCGATCGCCGAGCGGCTGGCCCGGCTGGAGGCGCAGCGGCCGCACCCAACACGCGATGAGGGAACCCGTATTCCTTCAGCTGAGGAACTCGCCGCGATGACCTCGGAGGAACTCCATGCCCTTTGTGATCGTGTCCTGCTGACCGTCCAGTTGACACCGGAGGACTGGCAATCACCGAGGACGAACTTCACGAACACTGCCGAAAGCTGATCGAAGAAGATCAGCGTCGCGCGGGCCATTTCAATTGAGCAGGAGAACGATGATGCCGAAGCAGACTGCAAACCTCACTGTCGTGGCCGAAGAGGCCGCCGGGCCGGATCAGGCTGTCGCGGCCGTTCAAGCCGAAATCCAGGCCCAGGAGCGGCGGCTGGTTTGCCTGAAGGCAAGGCTCGCGTGGGAACAGGGCCATGCCGAGCGTGAGGCGGCGAAGGCGCGGCGGGCTTAGGAACGGCAGCGTCTGGCCCAGCTGGCGGAGACGGTCGACCAGCGCGTCCAGGTGGCGGCGGAGGTCGAGAAGGCTGTGCAGGTCTTGGCCAAGGCGATTGCCGGCTACAAGGCAGCTGAAGGTCCAGTTCGGGCCCTGATCGACCTCAACCGGGAGCGCGACAATTGGGGCGCCTTGCAGGCTGGTGAGGGCCGGCTGGGCCGGCGCCTGAACGGCCTACTGCGCCAGGCCGGAGTTACGGAACTGCCGTACCACCGCGAGGATGGACCGCTGCAGGACGCCGAACGTGCAGCATTGGCTTGGTCCATCGATGTGCCCGAGCCGGACGACCAGGAGCCGGCGGCGGCGTCAGGGGCGGCTGGCGTGGAAGCCGCCGGTTATTCCTTGGTTCCGGCAAGAGATCTTGGCTGCCATGACTACCGCCGTGGCTCCAGGAAGTTCATTATCGGCCCCGGGGATGACTGAAACGCCGCTGCGGCCCAATCCGCGGCGGGACGTGTTCTGCCACTCGCATCGGTACCCCGAACGGGCCTAAGAGAGTGACGCCACGCAGTACAGACATGACGGGGTCGGTTCCCGCCATGAAGCTCAAGGCATCGGAGGCGGCATGGCGGATACCGGCAGCAGCCGGGCGAGCGGGCACGACGAGGCGGACAAGGATCGCCTGATTGAAGAGCTGCGCGAGGCGGTGCGGGCACGCGATGAGTTCGTGGCGATCGCAGCCCATGAGCTGCGCAACCCGATGACTCCGATCCTGGCACAGGTCGGCCTGCTGCTTGCCGCGACCAGAAACCCGAGCCGGTGTCGTCCGGAGATCATGGCACCGAGGCTCCAGATCCTGGAACAGGCCGTGCAGGAGTTCGTGCGTCGCTCAACCACGCTCCTGGATGTGTCCCGCATCGCAGCCGGCAACATCCGCATCGAGCCGACGGAGGTCGACCTCTCCATTGTCATGCGCGGCATCATCGATCGGGCGACCGTCGGGGCCCGACTGGCGCGGTGCCGGATTGAGACAGACCTGCAGGAGGATGTCGTGGGGATGTGGGATCGGCTCGCTCTCGAGCAGACGGCCGAGAACCTCTTGTCGAACGCGATCAAGTTCGGCGCTGGCAAGCCCATCCGTGCCAGCCTGCGCTCCGATGGGCAAGCCGCGCAGCTCATGGTCCAAGACCAGGGCATCGGCATCTCCGAGGAGGACCGTGCCCGCATTTTCCAGCGTTTCGAGCGGGCCGTGACCCGGCGCGACCATGGTGGGTTCGGCATCGGACTGTGGCTGGCCAACCAGATGGTCACGGCCATGGGTGGCTCGATCGACATCGAGAGCAAGTCTGGCCACGGATCGACCTTCGTGGTCAGACTGCCCCTGGGGACCACGAGGGCAGGCCATGAGTGAGCAACAGGCGATCGAACGGGTACCAAGTGGCGTTCCAGGCCTGGACACCATTCTGAGCGGCGGCTTCCCCAAAGGAGGCATCCACATCCTCCAAGGGCCGCCGGGGGCGGGCAAGACGACCCTCGGCAACCAGATCTGCTATCACCACGCCGCGGCGGGCGGACAGGCGCTCTATGTGACGCTCTTGTCCGAGACGCATGCCCGGATGCTCCTGCACCTTGGCACGATGGACTTCTTCGACGCATCCCGCCTGCCAGAGCAGATCTCCTACATCAGCGGTCTCGGTGCACTCGATGGAGATGGACTGTCCGGTTTGGTCACGCTGCTGCGCCGCGAGATCGCGGGACGCAAGGCGACCGTCATGGTCCTCGATGGACTGGTGGCGGCGGAAGACCGGGCAGCATCCGACACCGAATTCAAGAAGTTCATTCAGGAGCTGCAGACCCAGGCCGCGCTGTACGGCTGCACGGTCTTCCTGCTCACCACTGCGAAGGGGCAGGCCATCCCGCCCGAGCACACGATGGTAGACGGGATCATCGAGCTGACCGACGTCCGCTTTGGCTCACGGACCGAGCGCGGGCTCTTCGTCAACAAGCTGCGCGGCAGCGACTACCTGGCCGGCCGGCATCCCTTTCGCATCACCGCGGAAGGCCTGATGGTCTATCCACGCATCGAGGCTGCATTCCGAGAGGTCACCCGCCCCGACGAGGCCCGGTCGGGCAGGCTGTCGACAGGCGTCGGCGGCTTGGACGCGATGCTTGGCGGCGGCATGATAGAGGCGACCGTCACCGGTCTGCTAGGTCCGTCGGGGATCGGCAAGACAAGTCTGGGTCTCCACTTCCTAGGCGGATCGAGCGCGACCGAGCCAGGACTGTTCTTCGGCTTCTACGAGACGCCACCCCGCTTGGTGCAGCAGGCTGCCAGTCTGGGTCTCGATCTCGAGGGGGCAATAGCCCGCGGCGATGTCGAGATCCTGTGGCAGCCGCAGGGCGAGGAGCTTCAGGATGCCTTGGCCCATCGCCTGCTGGACGCGGTCCAACGGCGCAGCGTCCGGCGGCTCTTTCTCGATGGCCTCGGCGGCTTCATCGAGGCTTCGGTAGAGCCTGGGCGCATGAGCCGCTTCTTCGCGGTGCTGGTCAATGAGCTGCGGGCGCGCGGCGTGACCACGCTCTACACCATGGAGACGCGGGACCTGATCGGCCCCGGCATCCAGATGCCCATCACCGGGATGTCCTCGATGGTCGAGAGCCTGATCGCGATGCGCTACGTGGAGCACCAGAGGCGGACCTGCCGGCTCCTGTCCGTGGTGAAGGTTCGCGGCAGCGGCTTCGATCCGGCTCTGCGCGAGTTCATTATCACTGGTGGTCACGGCCTCCGCCTCGCCGGAAGCTTCGAGGGTGCCAAGGATCTTTTGAGTGGATTTGCGCGGGAACGCGGTGGCCCGGATCCATCTTCCTCCATCTCGGAGGGCCCATGACGAGCATCCTGGTCGTCGACGACGAACCGCTCATCGCGATGGCGCTTGAGGCGGTGCTGGAGGACGCCGGCTACCAGGTGATGATGGCGGCCAATGGCCGGCAAGGGCTCGAACGACTGGCCGAGACGCGGGCTGACGTGGTGCTGCTGGACATGATGATGCCCGTCATGAACGGTCCGGCGATGCTGGCAGCCATGGCCGCCGAACCGAGCTTGGCGGAGATCCCGGTCATCATCCTGAGTTCGCTGCCCGAAGAGGTGGTCCGGATCCGTGCGCAGGGCAGCGCCATGATCCTGCGCAAGCCCTACACGGCCCACGAAGTCTTAGATGCGATCGCGCGGGTACTCGGCGAGGCGCGCGAAGCTGGGGGTGATCCTGGCTCTCCCACACCTTGACGTGCTTCCCTTCAAGTACCTGATCCGGCATCAATGGGGCACCTACCGGCCTGCTTCGCCGGCCTGAAGAGGTGCATTGATGCTCATCTTAAAGACTCATGAGAACCGCATGCGCCGCCACTTGGCCCGCTTAGGCTGTCGGCTGCACAAGACGCCTGCGCGTTTCTAGCGTCGGGCCTGTTTCGGCGTCGGCTACCAGATCGTGGAAAGCCGCAACACCGTGCAGCTGGGCTGGGAGTATGATGCCACGATCGAGCCGGTCGAGGCGTTCCTGATGCCCTGATGCCAAAGGCGGCGTAGCGCTGGCAGGGGGCGGTGGCATCCCTGCATCCCTCTCGCCTACCGGTAAGATGCCCGCCATCCTGCGGCCCGGGCTTCTTTTACGAAACAGAGCCAGCGTTCACCCTTGCGGGTATCGTTCTTCGCAGATCGACAGCTCGATCCCGCTTTCCAGCAGTGCATGATGCCATGCCAGCACATGCTGAGAGACACTATCGACCAGTATCCCGTCGAGATCGAAGACCAGAGCCGCGCTCCGCATCGACCTTAGGTTGGTTGTCGTCATTATGTTGTCCCTCTGCACGGCTGGCCGACTACCGGCCATACCGTAAGCCAGCATTATGGTTGGACGATCATCGGCTGAGCAGCAGCGGTGCTGGCGACGGGTTGTGCGCGCAGACCATCGACATCGAGCAGACTGCGGAGCATGGCTGCAAAGCTATCTTGCAGCTGGCCGCTTTGATTGAACTGGTCCATCTCGAGGAGCGCGTCTCCAAGGGAGCCATAGTAGCGGAGCATGAGCGCTTTGGCGTCGGTACCAAGGTGCTCGGCTGCCGCATGAAGCAGGTCGTGATCGGACATGGTGGGATTCATGACGAACGCCTTTCTTTGAGGAATACGACGGTTGATCAGAGCTGTTGACGAAGGCGTGCGCGCTCAACGCAGTCCTCATCGCGACATCGTTGCGGCCGCGCCGCACTAAAACCGCGTAGCCACGTCCAATGTGGAGCGCGTGCCGATGAGAGCCTGCCGCTCGGCCAGAAAGAGATCAGTCCGTGCCCGCCCAAGCACGAACAGTCGCTCAAGAAAATCCCTACCCACGTTCAGCTTGCTGGCCGCGCCAAGTTTGGCCAACTCCGCTTCTGCCTCGATCAGGTGCAGGCGGGTCCGACCATTTGCCGCGATGTCGTCCATCTCGTGCATGAAGCCGGCGTTGAACATGAGCACCTGGATCCGGTCACGGATGGCTTGTGCGGTCGTCGGTACCTGCTCGATCCGGATGGGGTCGACTTGGACGATCAGGATGTCGGCGCAATTGGTGCGTTCCACCAGCGGCCGGAGCGGTGGATTGCTGACATAGCCGCCATCCCAATAGTGTTCCCCGTCGATCTCTACCGCCTGGAACAGCTGCGGCAGGCAGGCCGAGGCCAGGACCGCTTCAAGGCTGATCTCCTCCGGGCCGAAGATCCCGACCCTGCCGGTGCGCACATTGGTGGCGCTCAAGAACAGTTGCAGAGGGGGCTCGCGGCGCAGCATCTCGAAGTCGATACTGTCGGCCAGTACATCCGCCAGAGGATTGTGGCCGGATGGGTTGAGATCATAGGGCGAGGCCGAGCGCGAGATGGCCTCGAGCCAAGCACGCCCAGCCGAAAGGCGCACATCATCCAACCCGGCGAGCCGTTCCAGCAGGGTCGGGCTGAAGGGGTTATGCTGGGCGCTTGCGGCGACCCGATGCCAAAATGCCCGGAGTGCGTCTCGTGCGCCCTGGCGGCCGCCGACGCCCAACCCATGGGTCAATGCGGTTGCGTTCATGGCGCCGGCGCTGGCTCCGGAGAT
>NZ_WUJP01000902.1 GCF_009806515.1 Geminicoccus flavidas
GCCGACTATCTCGAGCGCGGACTCTTCGAGTAGCCGGTCGAGCACGCCCCAAGTGAAGGCACCGTGCGCGCCGCCGCCCTGCAGCGCCAGGTTGATGCGCTGCTTGGCAACGGCCGGGGCTTTCGGAAGGACAGCATCATGGCTGTCCCTATCAGAGACAGGAACGTCCATTTTTTCCTCAGTAACGCCGGGGCCGAATAGGCTCGATTTCGGGAGGGCCCGTGGCTCGGGCTCCACTTTGGGCCGTCGGCTACGCCGAACGTCAGCTGTGCGCCAAGCGGCGAAAGTCCTGCCACCCCCAACATGGATCGACCTGCTGGCGGACAAGCTTGTCCGTATGCTGGTCGGCAGCCTTGGCAGCGATCTTGGGGATGTCCGAGCGGTTCAGCCCGAGATCGGCCTTCATCTCGCGCTCGGTATAGCAGCTGAGCTCGGCCTGCACCCTGAGGTACACGCGACGCCACGCGAGGGCGAACTTGATGCGGTTCGTGATACTGAGCAGGTCCATGCTTTGTCTCCGATATGGCCGGCATCGGCAGGATCGGATGACCTGCAGAGGCCGGCAGATGGGCAGCGGTGACCGTCACCGTCCTCTCCTGACCTCAGCTGGGCCACTTGTTCGGCCCGTGCGTGGAATGAAACTGGCGCCAATCGACCGTCTGCGCCAGCCATAATGCTGCAGCGCAGCATTGCGCAGATGGGATGGAACGAAGACGCGCAACGTACTCGCGGAAGTTGGCTAAGAGCCAAGGCGGCCGGCGCTGCCACAAAACCATCACCAAACCGGACCTATACCGCTCAGCGTCGGGGGTTTTTTCCCTTTCTTGTGACTTCCACGGTGGGACAACAATGAAGCATGTCCTGCTCGCCGCTGCCTTCGTTGCTGCCGTCCTGCTCGGCCCGGTGTCCTGGGCCCTGTCTGGTTGGAACGGTCCCATCCCCGCCGCGAGCGTCGATCTCTACGGGAACGTCG
>NZ_WUJP01000903.1 GCF_009806515.1 Geminicoccus flavidas
TGAATTGGACGATCATCGCCTGGCCGATGCGCAGGGCCAAGACGTGCCGGTCGACCCGCCACTGCCTTGAGCGGCCGGCCAACGAGCACCACCCAGCACCGGCCCGCCGGCCGTGCCCTCCCTCCCTGCGAGAGCGGCTGCCCGTGGATCCCGCTCCGTCGTCCTGGGTTGGTTCTGCGACAACCGGAGCGCAACCATGATCCATCACGTCTCAGTCGGCAGCAACGACATCGCCCGCGCCAAGCGCTTCTACGATGCAGTCCTGCCGATCGTCGGGCTGCTGCCGATGAAGGCAACCGATACCGGGCTCGACTATGGCAGCGGCCAGTTCCAGTTCAGCGTCGAGACGCCGGTTGACGGCAAGCCCGCGAGCGTGGGCAACGGCAGCCACATTGCGTTCGCCGCGGAGGATCGCGCGATGGTCGACCGCTTCCATGCCGCCGCGCTTGCGCATGGCGGTACCAGCGACGGAGAACCTGGCCTGCGACCTGAATACGACGCGAACTACTACGGCGCGTTCGTGCGGGATCCGGACGGCAACAAGATCGAGGCGGTCACCTACGCCGCGAGGTGAAGGCGTCGCCATGATCGCATAGAGCCGCCCCGATCCGCCATAACCGGGGACGCCCGGAGGGGGATGAGAATTGGTCGAATAGTGCTGGGGAATCGGCGCACAGTCCTGCGCGCCAGCATGGCCGTTTCAATTTCAGCGCAACCGGGATCGACTTGATCCGGCAACCCTTATGCGACTTGCACGCACCGGCAAGTTGAGTGGCCGAGAAGGCTTGCCGTGGCCCTGGCTCGACCTACCTCTGCGATCCGGAGCAGGTCGGGGCAGGAAGGGACGGACACGATGTACACGTTGGAGATCGCAGGTAGGCCCGTGGCGGTCGTGGATGTCTCAACCCGGGCGGAGGCCGAAGCATGGCTGAACGACGAGGCCTTCAAGGAGGACCTCATGGTGCTTGAGCACGAGGGGCAGCCCCTGTGGGACGGCCAAGCCGAGCTGCGGGTGCGCGCGGCCACCGACGAGGAACGCTCGGTATTCGAGGACAGCATTGGGGACAACGATCCCGACGAAGATGACGACGGGGAAGCTTTCGTCGTCTTCCTGGTGGACGTCACCGACCCGACCGATGACTTGAGCGACCGCGACGATTGAGGTTGCCGCGCCAGGCCGCTGGCTGCTCGCCACCGTGGCGGAGACCCTGCGCCTGCAGGAAGAGCATCTGACGTGGGAGGAGGGGGAAGCCGAACCACAGGCCAGGCGGCGCGGCGGCACCTAGGGACGGCCGGGTCGGAGCAGCGCTTGCCGCAGCGTGCGGAACATCAGTCGGGTATCGAGCGGCTTGCCCAGGGTTGGGGCACGTTCGCCAGCAGCGGCTCTCTTGGGATCGAAGGCGCTGCAGAGCACGAACGGGATGCTCTGATTGGGGGGATGGCATAGGCAACCGGTGTAACCAGCTCACGGCCAAGCCGGACATCGAGCAGGGTAATGTCGGGCGTCTGATACGCTAGCAGATCGAGTGCCTCGGCCACCGAAGAGGCCGGACCCAGCACCCGCCAGCCACCGGCCCGAAGATTGGCTTCATGCTCCAGCGCGGTCAGGAGCTCATCCTCGACCACCAGCACAGCGGTGAGGAGCCCGTCATCCCGTTCGTCGTTCCTGATAGCCTGTCAGGTACAACCAAAAGCTGCAGCCATCGTTCCGGCGAGCTACCGGGAACGATCGGACCGGCTGTCGGGTTGCCCAGACCACCACCTGGCCACCATCATGTCCCCAACCCCGAGACTCGCCTGGCGCAGGTGTACGTCGTCGCCTGGATCGGCCTCGATCCGCCGACCCTGCGCGAGGTCCTGCGGATCGAGGCCCTGTCGCGTCCGGGGCTGCTTTCCGGCGTGGGCTCGGCGCTGCGCAAGGGCGGGATCGCGCCGGGGCTGGAGCTGGTCATCATCGACTGCCCGGCCGGTGAGGCCCCCATGCTGCGCGCAGACATCGAGGAGCAAATGGCCTAGGCTGAGGGCAAATAGCTCGCTTCGTGTTTGGTCTGGCTGGCCGTCGTCCAAAAAAACCGCCCGGCGATGAACCGGGCGGAAGGGAGGGCCAAACAGGGAAAGGCGGGCCAGTCCTGACCTCGGAAGACCAGGCTGGCCGGCCCGCCGATCCTACCGGAGCGCACCGGCCAGCCGCATGACCATCGCGGGTCAACCGCGTGAAGGAGGCACCAGCCATGCGCCAGCGGGCTTCCACTGGCCGCGTCGCCGGTGCACCTATCCCCCCACCCAAGTTCGGGAGGACGCATGTTCGATCAGCCTCAGCAGCAGCAGACGCTCGCCACTCGGATCGCCGCCGCCATAGCGGAGCAGACCGCCTGGATGACTGCCGAGCGGGAAGCGCGCCGGCAGCAGTGGGAGCGGGAAGAGCGACTGGGCCAGCTGCAGGACAGCCGGGTCACCGGCTGGGAGGAACTGGCCGACACGATCGCAGTCGAGCGCAGGCACGGGCAGCACGCACTGGAACGATAGCATGCCCCCTGCCCCGCAGAAGTGGGCCCAGTCGGAGAAGCTATCTAGTTCCGTCAGCTCATCGTGATCGCGCCCGTGGGCACGCCCGCTCCAGCTCCTGGAGCAGAAGCCGCCGGCGGAACGGCTTGCCCACGAGCGGCGCGCCGGCCAGGGGCGCCACCTTCGAGGGCGGACGCGAACTGCACAGCACGAACGGCACGCCCTGGTCATGCAGGGCGGCCGCGACCGGAGTCACCAGCTCCGTGCCAACCTCGACATCCAACAGCGCCAGGTCGGGCGTCTGCTGGTCGAGCAGGGCGAGCGCGTCCGCGACGGTATGAGCAGGCCCCAGGACCCGCCAGCCATGCGCCCGCAGCAGGGCTTCCTCGTCCAGGGCGATGAATGGGTCATCCTCGACCACGAGGACCAGCGGCGGCTCGTCTGGCAACCCATTGCTCCACAGGTGTTCGGGAGCAAACCGGGTTGAATGCGCTCGGTTTCACCAAGCGGTAGTGGTTGATTTCAGGAAGGCGCGCACTTGGCTTGGCTTGAAGGGGTGGATCGGCTGTGGTCGCGCCGCTCGTGGCGCTGGCGCTCGTGATGACGGTCAGAAGCACGATGACCGGTAGGCTAGTGAACTCGCATCTCTTTGGCCGTGCCTAGCCCTGCAAGGAGACGTGCAACGGGCAGATCGTCATCCGAGCTTCACGTCCTTGGGCGGCTTCGGGCAGATACGGACTGCGCCGTAGCTATTTCAGCAAAGCCACCTTCGGCAGGGAGATGACCTATTGTCCTACGCAGGAAGCAAGCAAAGCCATGATGACGATGTCCTGGCAATAACCGGAGGCAGTCGTGGCATCGGGGCAGCGATCGTGCGGGCTGCCGCAGCTCGCGGCTATGCCGTCTGCTTCAGCTATCGCGAGGATGCGGCCGCTGCCCAGGCATTGCTGGAGGAGCTTCGCAGGAGCGGCGCGCGCATCCACGCCATTCAAGGTGATGTCGCCGATCCTGCCTTCGCTGGTGTGCTCTTCGACGAGGTCACCGCCATGCTTGGGCCGCCCAAAGCCGTCGTCAACAATGCTGGCATCACCGGCCAGATCGGCAGCTTCGCGACCCTGCCCTTGGAGGCGCTCCGCCGCACGATCGACGTGAACCTCCTCGGTACGATGCTGGTGGCACAGGAGGCGGTGCGGCGGTGGCAGGCGGCGGGAATCGCCGGGCGCCTCGTCAACATCTCGTCGATCGCGGCCACCCTCGGTGCACCCGGCGAGTATGTTCACTACGCGGCTACCAAGGCCGCGGTGGATGCCCTGACGGTCGGTCTTGGCAAGGAAGTCGCTCCCTTGGGCATCCGCATCAATGCGGTGGCACCCGGCACCGCCTTCACTGACATCCATGCCGCCGGCGGCGATCCCGATCGGCCCGCGCGCGTCGCTTCGCGCGTGCCCATGGGACGGATCGCCCAGCCGCAGGAGATCGCCAATGCGGTGTTGTGGCTCCTGTCGGACGAGGCGTCTTACCTGACGGCAACGGTGGTGCGCGTGTCGGGAGGCATCTGATCCATCAGACCCGCTATTCCCTTGACGTCATGGTGCGATGCAACTCTCTGCGCCCTCCGATATCGGAGGAAGGACATGCCCAATGGTTGGGAGGAATCGGCTGCGGCCTGGATCGAGGACATCGGCGAGCATGGTGACTTCGGCCGCCAGTTCGTCCTGGACGCCCCGATGCTCGCCCAACTTGAAGGCCGCGGCTTCAAGACGGCCCTGGATGTCGGCTGTGGTGAGGGTCGGTTCTGCCGGATGCTGCAGGCACTCGGCGTCAGGACCGTCGGGATCGATCCGACCGAGAGCCTGATCGAACACGCCCAGGAGCGGGATCCTGAAGGCGACTATCGCGTCGGCCGGGCAGAGGCGCTCGAGCTGCCGGATGAGGGCTTCGACCTGGTCGTCAGCTATCTGAGCCTGATCGACATCCCAGACATCCGAAGAGCCATCCCGGAGATGGCCAGGGTACTGCGGCCGGGTGGCACGCTGCTGATCGCCAACCTGACCAGCTTCAACACCGCGGGCAACCCGCCCGGCTGGTTCAACGACCGCACGGGCCAGCCGTGCTTCCTCATCGACTACTATCTGGAAGAGCGCGCCTGCTGGGCCAGCTGGCACGGGATCCGGATCCGGAACTGGCATCGCCCCTTGAGCAGCTACATGTCCCTCCTGCTCGAGCAGGGGCTCATCCTACGCCATTTCGCGGAGCCGGCTCCCCGTGGCGGCGATCCCGCCAAGGCGGACCGGTACCGGCGGGTGCCGTACTTCCTGATCATGGAATGGGAGAAACCGATGGCACGAAGCTGCGGACAGCTCGTCACCTGAACTCGATGGACGGCAACGAGCTATACCCTCATCTCCACCCGGATTTCTCGCGACTGCCTGCCTTGGCCAGTATGATCCGACACAGATAAGCAGGAAAGTGCAGATGCCGGTTGGCTTTCCTTCGCGAAGCGATAGAGCAAAACTCGCTTCATGCCTAGCTAAGCTCGTGCCGATCGGTTGGGTGGGTGCACAGGCAGCGCAGCAGATGCGGTGTCTTGGCGAGGCGCTTCGTCCGTATGATCTGCGGCGGCCCCTCGCCGGCCTGTCGGCGGTCGCCACTGCCTATGCCCAGGCCATGGCGCAGCTCGATCAGACAGCTGCCCGCATCGCCGCCCTGCGCAGCATCACCGCCACCCCCTACGCCAGCTGAGGCCTCTCATGATGGACACCGCACTCCTTACCCGGGAACCCGAGGCGACGCCGGAAGCCGTGACAGCACCCGAACCGGACAGTACTTGGTCAACGTGGCCGACCGCACGATCGACCTGCGCCGGGCCTGCCGCTGACCTCGCGGGACTACATCCAGATGGAGAAGAACCCCGATGAGGATGCGCGGGTCGCGCTCAAGCACATCCAGACCCAGGACTTCAGCTTTTCGCGGATTGCCACCTTCGTCGAGCGCGCGGTGACCAAGGTCGATCCGTCAATCAGACGCGAGCAGGTCGAAGACATGCTCTTTCCCGACATGGCCCGAGCCTTTGCCGCGGCTATGGAGGCGGCCGACCAGACGGTGAACCGCCCTACCTGAGGCTGCTGTTCTTCGTCGCCGAGGCCTGGGGGTGGGGGCCAAGCGACGTGGGACAGCTGACGGAAGCCGAACTCTCATACCTGCACGATCTCTAAGTCGAGCAGCGCCGGCGTGAGCAGCAGCAGAACAGAAGGTGATCCATGGCCACCGCCGACGTCCGGATCCTCGCCTCCCTCGAAGACCTATCGGACGTCACGCGCGGCCTGGACGCCATCGGCAAGGCCGGTGCCGGCCTGAGCGCGCAGCTCAAGGGTGGTGGAGACAGCCTGAAGAGCATCGGCACAACCCTGTCAGTGGCGGTTACGGCACCGATAGCGGCCTTTGGCGCCTCGATCCTGAAGACCACCGCCGGCTTCGATACGCAGATGCGCCGGGTCAACGCCCTGTTGGGCGGCACGACCAGGACATGCAAAAGCTGGAAAAGGCGGCACTCGACCTCGGCAAGTCGACGGCCTTCAGCGCGTCCGAGGTGGCCGCCGGCTTCCAGGTCCTGGCCCAGGCCGGCTACGACGCCAACACCACGGTCGAGCTCACCTCAAAGATCATCAACCTGGCCGGCGCCGAGATGATCTCGTTCGACAAGGCCGCGCAGATCACCACCGACACGATCGCGCAGTTCGGCCTGAGCACGAACGACGTGTCCACGGTCATCAACAAGTTCGTGACCATCGGCGCTGCGTCCAAGACCAATGTCTCGGAGCTGGGTGAGGCGTTGAGCAAGGTCGGTGCGGTAGCCAACTCGGCCGGCTACGACCTGGACGAGATGCTGGCAGCACTGGGCAGCATGGCCGAGGCCGGCACGCGCGGCTCCGAGGCCGGTGTGGCCTTGTCTGGCGCGATTGCCCAGCTGCTCAAGCCCACGGACGCTGCCGCCCAATACCTGAAAGACCTGAACGTCATGGTGATGGACGGCACCGGCCAGATGCGGCCGTTCAACACCATCATCAAGGAGCTGTCGGAATCGGGCGTCACCACCGCCCAGATGTTCGAGATCTTCGGCCGGGAGGCAGGAAAATACGTCGTCTCCATGCTGAACAGCACCGAGGCGATCAGCCGGTTTCAGAACATCCTGAGCGGTCCGCTGCTGGATGCGCCCAAGATGGCCGGTGTCCAGATGGAGGGGCTGACCGGGACCTGGGAACAGTTCGGTGATGCGGTCAGTGAGCGGCGTCGACTCGTATTGGTCAACGGACGTAAGGGGCATCGTCATAGTAATCGTTGGATCTGTTGCGGGGTATTGTCCCAAATCAGGAGCATTCGGTAGCCAAGCAGGAGCTGGGCGAACATGTCCTACTTGCGAAATTGCATGCTCTATGGCCACAACGGCTAGATTTGCTGATCCATTTGCTGCATCGCCACTTGGCTGAGCTGTCAGATCATCTAGCCGTGGGTAAGGCTAGTGCAGGGGCAAACGATGGAGCGGCCGAAACTTCGGTACTTTGACGCCGCAGCGTATCTAAGCACGGCAGAAGATGTGCAGGCTTTTCTGGCGGATGCGTTCGAGACTGGCTCCGCGTCCGAGATCGTCCATGCCATGGCGACCGTCCGGCGATCGCCTGCGGTTACGGGTCAGGCACTGGCGGCTGCCTCTGACATTGACCGCCTGGGGAAGCTGGGTTGGCCGGCCCCACTGTCCTTCGCGGACGCCCTCAAGATCCTGAAGGCGGTAGGCTCAGATTGGCGGTCGTCCGCCTCCCAAGTTGATTTGGCCCTGGGGTGCCGCACGTTCGCTCGTTAATACAGAAGAATTACCGGAGAGAGCCAATGACTGAGAGAGATGCGCAGGTCGACCCCCAGCAACATTCGAATGATGATATCTCGTGCGGAGTACCAATGACTCCTGCTATTCAAATCCTTGGGAAACTAACAGATGCTCATGAAGTCATATTGGATATAAATGAAGCATTTTATGTGATGGATGCAGCTATATCGGGAATGGATAGAGAAAGCGGTTTACTTGGAAAGAAAATGAGGTCTCTTAGAACTCATCTTAATATTATAAAGAGACATCAAGATGATATGGAGCGGCTTTATAACAAGCAACCAGCATAGCGCGCTAGGAGTTGAAGATGCCTCAAGGACGCCCACATAAGTCATGACCAAGCCCTAGTGGCGTGATACAGACGGAAGATACCTACGTCTGCTGGATGCCATCCATATCCTACCAGCTGCCATCAGGATCGGCGCAGGCTTTCCTGCACCCTGCCCGCGGTGCAGCCCGACTGCTAGATGTCAGGGTGGAGGCGGGAGCTTCGCCAAGGCAGCCCCTCCCCAATGGCACGTGATCGGTATAGTTTGGCCTGCTAGGCATGCGCCGGCACAGGAGGCGGTGGCGTGGCCAGCAGCATGACCTTTGACAAGGCGGCAGCACTCCGGGTCGAGGCGCTCTACGCCACCCCCGACGTCGCCGCCACGCGCGTTGCCGCTTTCCACGCCCTCGATCCCAGGCCTGGCGAGCAGGTTGCGGACCTTGGCTGCGGCCCGGGGTTCATGACCCGCGAGCTGGCCCTAGCGGTCGGCCCCAGCGGGCGCGTCCACGGTCTCGACCTGAGCGCGCCGATGCTGGCCCTTGCCCGGGCCCGCTGTGCTGGCCTTCCCGCGGTCGAACTGGCAGAGGCCGACATGGCGGCCATGGGTCTGCCCAACGGCTCGCTCGATGCCGCGGTGGCGCTCCAGAGCCTCGAATATGTTCCGGGGGTCGCGTGCGCGGTCGCCGAGGTCGCCCGCCTGCTCCGCCCAGGCGGCCGGGCGGTTGTGCTCGACACCGACTTCGGCAGCGTCGTCTGGCACGGCCGCGACCAGGCCCGTGTCGACCGCATCCTCGTCGCCTACGACGCGCACATCGCACACCAGAGCCTGCCGCGCGTGCTGGGAAGGCTGGCGACCGAAGTTGGGTTGGCGGTGGTCCGGCGCGAGGTGGTGCCCATCCTCAACGCCTCGCTCCATCCGAACACCTACGCGCACGGCCTCGCCCTGTTCATCCGCGACTTCGTGGTCGGCTCCGGCCGAGTGCTGGCCGAGGAAGCGGACGGCTGGCTCGCCGAGTGCGCTGCGCTGGATGCCGCTGGCGAGTTTTTTCATGAGCCTCAACCGCTACCTGTTTGTGCTGCGCAAGCCTGGCTGAGACGGCCGCCCTTCGGGCGGCGCGGTGGGCGTCAACGCGGGGGAAGGAGCTGCGGGCGCGGCCCGATAGGGTCGCCGACTGGGTGCTGCTGGTCGATGACTACGACATGGCCGTCGTCCGGCACCTACGGGACAGCGCGCTGTCCGTGCGGGCGCTGGAGGAGTACCGCGCCCAAGAGGGTGGGACCGGCAAGCCCTACGACTTGGTCCACCTGGTGACGCGCGAGGACGTCACCGGCCCGGTCCCGGGCTCCTGATAGTGGGCCCGGTCGCTGCCGGGCCGCCCATGAGCGAGGCGTGGTACGCGCGCGGACGCAAGCCTTCATGGTTTGCCGTAGTGAGCACTGGCGGAACTACCCCGCGATTTTCTCAGCCGCACCCGAGCCCCGCCACCGTTCTCCGAAATAAGCTCTATGCTGGCTGCCCCCAGGGCACCTAGCCCTCAGTTGCGCGAAGGATCGGCCGCCTTCTTCTCTGTCGGCGCGGCTGCGCCGCCTTCCGCCTTCAACCCGGCCTCGATCAGGCGGCGGATGGCTTCGGCCTCTGATTTCAATTTCTGTGAGTGCCAGTAGTCTTCGATCTGCTCAGCAACAGGCGGGGCAGCGAGACGACCTTGCGCACGGTGGTGTGAGGATTGATGGCCATAAACCCACGATGCCCGCTGATCTCTTGCGCGCCGCGCCCATTCCCTTTGGCCCCACCCTGCTTGCCCTCTGGCATGAGCGCTGCCCCTGGGAGGACATGGCGCTACAGTTCGACGAACGTACTCATGAGGCTCAGTACGAAGCCTGTCACGATCAACGGATGGCCATTGAGGACCCTGATCACCAAGGGCGAGGTGCGCTGCCTGGACGACCTGCGCGGCAAGATCGAGCTGATGCGGTTCTACTCCGGCCCGAGTGGCTCAGGCGGCAACGACGACCTGGACGCATCGATCGTGGCTGGCTTCGACCGCCACTTCCCGCGGGGGTGAGCGCGGCACCGGCCGTGAGGCGGTAACGATCCATTACCTGCCATCGCATCGAGCAGCCGCCCCG
>NZ_WUJP01000904.1 GCF_009806515.1 Geminicoccus flavidas
GGAAGACCTGGGGCGGTTCCATTCTTACTGTCTTTTTCCATGGACGGCCGAAGCAGTATACGCGCAAGCTGAAGGCTGGGCACCTGATCCTCTCGCCTGCTCAGACAGAGCCGTCCACGATTGCCTTGAGCACCTACAAACAGCTGGAACTGGTAGCCTCAATGGGTGCGAAAAGCGCGTAACAGGACTGTCGTTACGGCCAGTTGCTTAGCCGCCCCGGTTCGCCTGCAGCATCGCATTCGCGCAGATATAGCCCCAAGTCATGTTCGGGCCGATCGTCGTGCCGGAGCCGACCGCGCGCGTGCCAATCGGGCTGGCCATGGCGATGCCGGCGCAATAGAGCCCGGCGATGATGCTGCCGTCCGGGCGCAGCACCTGGCCGGCGGCATTCGTCCGCGCCCCGCCCTTAGTGCCCAGGATCGAGCGGTTGAACGGGATGGCGACGAACGGCGGCTTGGTGATCGGTGCCATCAGCCCGCTTACGGCGGCACGCTCCTTTTCAAGGGGCGTCTCGCCCCGGTGGAAATCTTCGTCGACGCCCTTGCCCGCCAGTTCGTTGAAGCGGGCCACCGTCTGGACAAGATGAGCCGCCGGCAGGCGGATCCGGTCGGCCAGGTCCTCCAGCGTGCGCGCCTTGGTCACCCAGCGCTTGTCGAAGCGGGCGAACCAGCGCAACAGGCCCGAGTTCCGGAAGAAGTCGGCGTCGGTGATCAGCCACACCGGCAGATGCACGGGCTGGCCGTGCTCGTCGCGTTGGTTCAGCATCTCGCCCATGTTGAAGCGGTACTCGCTGGTGAAGCGCTGTCCCAGCCGATTGACCAGGATCGCGTTGGGAACGGTGTGGAACTCCAGCGGGATGCCGTGCAGCCGGCCCTCATAGCGGGTCGGCACCAGATAGGAGATGTTGGCCTGGTCCATGTGATCGAGCTTGGCGCCGATCGCCTGGGCCATCAGCTGGCCGTCGCCCTCGTTGGTGCGCGGACTGCCGATAAAGTCGAGCGGACCTGGGAAGTGCTTGGCGAACATCTCTGGATTCCACTCGAACCCGCCCGTGCCGAGGAGCACGCCGCGCCGGGCCCGGATGCGCCGCTGCCGGCCAAGCTGCTCGACTAGGACGCCGATCACGCCGCCATCGTCCTCGTCGGTCAGCAGCTTCACGGCCCGGGTCTTGGTCTCGATGCGGCAGCCGGTGTCCAGGCAGCCCTTGAGCAACCCGGCCATCAGCGCGTTGCCCTGGCCGCGCGTGTCGGTAAGCCAGCGCCAGATCAGGGTCGGCGCCATCTTGACCACGGTCGACACGAAGCGGCGCTGGATGTCGTGGGACAGCTCCTGATAGGTGAAGATGTGCGGCAGGGTCGAGCGCCGCAGCTTCGGCGCATACTTGCCAAGGATCCGGCGGCTCAGCGGCTTGGGCGAGAGCGTGCGCCCGCCGGTCTTGCCACCCGGATACTCGGCCATCGGATCGGCCTCATGGGTCAGCGCGAACTCTAGCGGCGTATTAGCCTCGACGAACTCCAGCATCCTGGGCGCATTTTCGGCAAACGCCTGCCAAAGCTCGTCCTCGGTCTCGGCCCAGCCTTCCGGTGCCGTCGCACGAAGGTAGGTGAGCGTCTCGGCGGGGCTGTCCTGCAGCCCCGCTGCCAGCATGTGGTGGTTGGCCGGAACCCAGGTGCCGGCACCCGACATGGCGCTGGTGCCGCCCAGCTTGTCGGACTTTTCCAGGATCAGGACCGAAGCACCTTTTTTCGCGGCGGTGAGTGCCGCCGTGGCGGCCGCTGACCCGGAACCGATGATCACGACGTCAGCGGCATCGTCGAAGCCGCCGTTCTCCTGCTGCTGCACGCTCATTCACTCCGTCCGCGCCGGAGTCGTACCGAGCCCGGGCGGCGCGAGCCTAGGAGCGGGTCGACGAACGGGTCAATTGCATATCCGCAATCGATGAAAGTTCGCTGCACGAGCCCGGCCGGGACACCACCGACAGGAACCGGGCAGCCCCTTCGTGCGCATAGGCGGCGTGGGGCGTATTGGCGTCGAAGTAGACGCTGTCGCCGACCTCCATCACCAGCGGCGCGTAGTGCTGCATGTGGAAGACCAGCCGGCCCTCGAGGACGAAGATCAGTTCCTCGCCGCCATGTCCCTCCAGCACAGGCTGCCCATCGTCTGGCAGCGCCTCGATCAGGGTCGGCTCCATCGCCTTGGTGACCAGATCAGTACCGAGCCATTCATAGATGCCCCGGCCGGTCTTCTGCTTGACCCCGGTATTCGCGCGACTCACCGCGCGACAGCCCGGTGCGAATGAGGTGGTGCCGGGCCCGACGATATCTGACCACCGGATGCCTAATGCATCGCTCAGTCGGGTCATCACTCCATAGGTCGGGGAGAGCTTACCATTCTCAATCCGCGAGATGGTAGAGGCGGACACACCGGAGAGCTTGGCGAGGTCGCTTAGCAATAGGTTCCGTTCCTTGCGCAGACGCAGGATCAGCGGACCCGGATCGTGGGCATCTGCAGGTGCAGGCGGCCTGCTCCGGCGCCAGGCCGGCTTGTTGGCAGTCGTGGACATGGGAAGCGGTCCGAGCTGATGCCGGCAGCGACGGCCGCCAGCCAAGAGTTTGCAGGGTCCGAATGCCAGATGCCTGATTCGATCGCAAGATTTGCACGTTTTGCCGATACGCAAACTTGCGCTTGATGCGGCGTCCGTGCCTGCTAGCGTGGCCGCCGATACAGAACCTCAGCCAGGACACGGCAGGCTGCCCGGGCCGCCGGAAAGCGCCTCTTGCCGCGCGGCCTCCCTTCTGGAGAAGTCATCGTGACCGACGATCGCCCTTCCCGTCCGTTCAGTCGTCGCCATGTCCTGCAGGCGGCCGGCCTTGGCGCCGCAGCGCTTGGCGGCATGGCGCCGCTCATGGTCCCGCGCCACGCCTTCGCCCAGGCTCCCGAGATTCAGACCCTGGAAAAGGGCTTCATCACCGCCGCTTGTACGGGCGAGATGCCGCTCACCGGTGACCGGGGCGGCGAGCCGATCGGTACCGATCTCGACATGCTGGAGCTGATCGCCGACCGGCTGGGCCTCAAGGTCAAGGTCGTGCTGATGGGCTTCCCGGGCGTGATCGAGGCGGTCCAGTCCGGGCGCGCCGACTGGTTCGGCGGCAATTTCGCCTGGAACCCGATGCGCTCGAAGATCCTGCAGCTCACCGACGCGGTCTTCTATACCGGCGCGTACGTGATCATGCGCGAGGACGAGCCGTTCACCGACAAGGTGTCGGTCGCCGACCTGAACGGCCGTTCGATCGGCAGCGGCACCGGCTATTCCGTGGTTCCGGACATGAAGAAGGTGCCCGGCACCACCGAAGTGAAGCTCTATGACGGCATCGATCCCTGTCTGCGCGACGTCATTGCCGGCCGGCTCGACTTCGCGGTCCTGGATGCGCCCATCATCGACTACATCATCCTGCAGAACCCGAACTTCAAGCTGAAGCAGCTGCCGGTGGTTCCAGATCCGGCCTTTTCGACGCTAACGGGCAAGTTCAGCGCGATCTGGGGCATCGACCCCAGCAACACCGACCTGTTCGACGCGATCAACCAGGGCCTGCGCTGGCTGCACCGGTCCGGCCAGGTCGGCCCGATCATGTCTCAGTACGGCATCACGAATCCGGACTATCTGGTGCCGATGGATCCCGATCCGCGGATCGGCGTCGACCGCGACGAGGCCGGCAACATCATCGGCACGTTCGAGCACGAGCAGCGCGACTTCAGCCAGTACTTCGCCTGATCGCAGCGTTGATGCAGCAGCCCCAGCCGCTCGTCCGGATCGAAGGTCTGGTCAAGTCGTTCGGCGCCCATGTGGTGCTGAACGGCATCGACCTGGAGGTCCTGCCTGGCCAGAAGCTCTCTTTGATTGGCCCCAGCGGCTCTGGGAAGACCACGTTGCTCCGCTGCGTGAACTATCTGGAGCGGCCGACCGGTGGGCACATCTTCATCGACGGCGAGCCCATCGGCGAGAAGCTGAAGGACGGGCGCTATGTGCCGATGTCGGACCGGGAGCTGGCGAAGCTGCGCTCCCGGATCGGCATGGTGTTCCAGCGCTTCAATCTGTTCCCGCACCTGAGCGCGATCGAGAACGTGATGGTGGGGCCGGTCAAGGTGCTGCGTCAGTCGAAGCCCGAAGCGCGGGGCGCGGCCATGGAACTGCTCGCCAAGGTGGGCCTGGCGGAGAAGGCCGACGCCTACCCGGACCGCCTGTCCGGCGGTCAGCAGCAGCGGGTCGCGATCGCCCGGGCACTGGCGATGCGGCCGAAGCTGATGCTGTTCGACGAGGCCACCTCCGCGCTCGACCCGGAGCTGGTGGGGGATGTCCTGAACGTCATGCGCCGGCTGGCTGTCGAGGGCATGACCATGATCATCGTCACCCACGAGATGCGCTTTGCCGAAAGCGTGTCGGACAAGGTCGTGTTCATGGCCGATGGCGCCATCGTCGAGCAGGGGCCGCCCGGGCAGATCTTCCGTGCCCCGCAGGTGGAGCGCACCCGCGCCTTCCTGCGCGCGGTCGAGGACCATTGAGGGATGGGTGACGCTGTCGGCAGCCGGCTGGCCGAGCTTTGGCCCTATCTCCTGCAGACCCTGCTCCTGGGTGCTGGCACCACCATCTTCCTGACGATCGCTTCGCTGCTGGTGGCAATAGCGCTGGGCTTCGTCCTGGCGCTGATGCGTCGCTCCGACAACCTGATCTTGAGCGGCATCGCGCGGGTCTACCTGGAGATCTTCCGCAACGTCCCGATCCTGACCCAGCTCTTCATCCTTTATTTTGGCCTGGCCAGGCTCGGCATCACCCTGCCGGCCGCGACCGCCGCGATCCTGGGCTTCGGGCTGAACGGGGCCGCGATCCTGTCCGAAGTGTTCCGCGCCAGCATCAACGCGATCGACCGCGGCCAGCGCGAGGCGGCACTGGCGATCGGCATGACCCCGGCCCGCGCGATGTGGGTAATCGTGCTGCCGCAGGCAGTGCGGATCGCCCTGCCACCCACCGGCAACTTCGCGATCGGCCTGTTCAAGGATACCTCTCTCGCTTCGGCCGCC
>NZ_WUJP01000905.1 GCF_009806515.1 Geminicoccus flavidas
AGCCCATGGGTGTGCTCGACCTGTGGGAGATGATCCACCCGGAGCTGCTCGCTGCAGCACTCGCGACCCTGCAGCTGGCGCTCGGCGCCCTTATGCTCGGACTGGTACTGGGCCTGCTGCTGGCGCTGGCCAGAATCGGCGGCAACCCGCTGCTGGCCCGGCTGGCCGGCCTCTATATCGAGATCTTCCGCGGCACGCCGGCCCTCCTGCAGCTCTTCATCATCTATTTTGGCCTGGCCGCGATCGGGGTCACCTTCAGCTCCTTCCAGGCGGCGGTGATCGGGCTCGGGCTGAATGCCGCCGCCTATCTCGCGGAGATCTACCGGGCTGGCCTCGAAGCGGTGCCGAAGGGTCAGACCGAGGCCGCGCAGGCGATCGGCATGACCAGCGGGCAGGTGCTAACCTGGATCGTCCTGCCGCAAGCATTGCGGGTCGTCCTGGCGCCCATCGGCAACGTCGCGATCTCGCTCCTGAAGGACACCTCGGTGGCCTCCCTGATCGCGGCGCCCGACCTGATGCTGCGCGCCCAGGACCTGAGCTCGCAATATTTCATGCCGCTGGAGATCTATCTGATCGTCGGCGCCATGTACTTCGTGCTCTGCTTTCCCCTGTCCTTGCTGGTCCGTCGGATCGAGCGCGCGCAGGAGCGCCGCAGCTAGCCGCCCGCCCCGCTGCCTTTTCCCAGGTCCGCCCGTGCCCTGCCGCCTTGAGCAGGACGGCGGCTTCGTCACCAAGAGGAGAATGACCTTGCGCAAGAATGTCGAGACGACCCTGCCCGGCGGCGATTCGACCCCGGTCGAGTGGGCGACCATGGGCGGCAATACGCTCTACACCGCCAGCATCCCAATCCGCCCCGACGGCTCGATCGATGACGGCGACATCGAATCGCAGACCCGGCTGACCATGGAGAACCTGAAGTCGATCCTGGCTTCCGCCGGCGGTACCATGGACGATGTCACCCAGGTGCAGGTCTACCTGACCTCGAAGGAGTATTTCTCGGGCATGAACGAGGTCTACCGGACCTTCTTCAATCAGCCCTACCCGAACCGCGCCACGGTCATTGCCGACCTGATGGTGCCGGGCGCCAAGATCGAGATCGTCGTCCACGCCTATATCGAGAAGAAGTAAGGGGCCATGGCGGCGACGATCGTCATCGGGGCCGGGATCATCGGCACAACCACGGCCCTCTACCTGGCCCGCCAGGGCCTGGAGGTGACGGTCGTCGAGCGCCGGGAGGCAGCCGGGCTGGAGACCAGCTTCGCCAATGGCGGCATGCTCGCCGCCAATTGCACGCTGCCATGGTCCAGCCCCGGCACACCCGGCCACCTGTTTCGTTGGCTGGGCCGTGAGGAAGCGCCGCTTCTCCTACGGCCACGCGCCATTCCGGCGATGGCCAGTTGGGGATTGCGCTTTCTCGCCAACTGTCGGGGCGCCAAGTACCGGCAGACCTCGGCGGCCCTCACCGCGTTCGGCCAGCAAAGCTTGGCTGAGATGGATGCACTCTTGGCCGATGGCACGGTCCAGGCCGACATCTGGCGCGGTGGCTTCCTGCAGCTCCACAAGGGGCCGAACGCCCGGGCCGAGGCCGATACCTTCGCCCGATTCCTGGAAGGAATGGGTGCCGAGGTCGACCGGCTGGACGCCGCCGATTGCGCGGCGCTGGAGCCAACTCTGGTACCAGTCGCGGACACTATTGGTGCTGGCCTGCTCTTGAAGAAGGATGCCTGGGGCGATGCCCGGCAATTCTCGGCCGCGGCCGAGAAGGCGGCAACTCGCGCCGGAGCGCGCTTTCGCTTCGGCGAGACGGTGACCAGGATCGAGCTGGACCGTGGCAAGGTGGCGGCGGTCCATATCGGTGCCGAGCGGATCCCCGCCGAGCGCGTCGTCGTTTGTGCCGGCCCTTGGTCGACCCGGTTGATGCGGACCTACGG
>NZ_WUJP01000906.1 GCF_009806515.1 Geminicoccus flavidas
CATTCGCCTGCCGATCGCACCGGTCAAGGGATACTCGATCACGCTCATGAAGGACGACATCGGCTTCCTGCCCGGCCGGCCGATCGTCGACCATTTCGAGCATGTGGTGGCCACCCCGCTGGGCGACCGTCTGCGGGTCGCCGGCACGGTTGAATTCGACAGTTACGATCGTACCCTGCGGGAAGGCCGGATCGCCAATCTCGTGAACGGCCTGCGCAAGCTATACCCCCATCTGAAGATGCCGGCGGACATCAACGCTTGGTGCGGTCTGCGGCCGATGTCGGCCGACGGGCTGCCGGTGATCGATGCGACCAGCACGGCCGGCCTCTACGTGAACACCGGGCATGGCGCCATTGGCTGGACACTCGCCTGCAGCTCGGCAGCGCTCATCACCGACATCGTCATCGGGCAAGCTGCGCCGGGTAACTCGCCATTCCGGCTCGGACGCTCCGTCTGGTAGCCCAGCGATCAATCCGGCGTCACGGCAGGAAAAGACGTTCAGGTCTCTATCTGGGTCAGAGGGCAAGGGGCAAAGACTGCGGCGGCCCACACCTGTCATAAGCCGGGTCCCGGGTTGGCGCCTGCAGCGTCGGCGGACACAACTTCGCCGAACTCGTGATTGCAGCCGGCCTAGCGCGGGACTGCCCGCAGCCCAGCGGCGGACGGTATGCGGCGGTGGAGCGGCGGGAGGAGGTGGCAGCGCTGCGGGGGCTAGCCAAGCTCATGGGGCTGTTCGAGTGGATGAGTAGCGCGTTGCGCTGAGGGCTCGCCGCAGACGCAGTGCCTGTTCTTTCGGAACTTCACGCTGAATGGGTCGATGCAATGACCAACGCACCGCAGCATGGTGTCGGTCATCGCGACCAACGTCCCCCGTCGCCTCGCGACCCGTCACAGTTCGGCCGGTAACGCTCCCCTCATCTCAGGGTGCGACCCTTTGGCAAAGACAGATGAGGCAGCTGCTCCTGGCGGAGGACAGCTGACCGAAGCCCTTCCTGCATCATTATGTAAAACTACGACCGTTGAGGAGCCTAATCCTAGATCAGCCCGAAATATTCTAGAACCTTTCAATAATACTTCCAGAATGGTTAAGCGCATTCCTGTCTTGCACGCCCATCTCCGGAAATTGCCATTGACAGATATACGCAAGAAACTAACCTTACCGTAATAAGAACTGACGTCTTGCCCTCATCCTAATCCACTTCGGAGAGGTGAGCTTTGGTCTATATCAATCGCCGTGCGACTCTTGTTGCTGGTACCGCAGCAATGACAGTTCCCCTTCTCGGCATAAGAACTGCCGAAGCTGCGAACCCCATAGACTCCCAGTTGTGGGGAAACCTGTTCTATGGATGTGCTGCGTGCGCCGTCGGCTCAGGCAACAATGAACTGAAGTCTGCTGAGCATTTCTCGTACAGATACATGTGTGAGATGGCAGGCTACATCAGGCGTATCCGCATCATTTTTGAGAAAGGCCCCGGAGATGCAGGTGGCCCTGGCTATTCATCAGGTAACGGCGGCGGTCCTTATGATGTGCAGATACGGGCCGACTCAGGTGGCGTACCAGGAGCCACGGTTCTCGCGACATCGACCAACGAATTTAGCGTAGCAGGGTTGGACTGGACAAAGAAGCGGAACTGGGTTGCGCAGTTTACTTTCAACGCTCTGCAGGTAACTAAGAATCAGGCGATCCATTTTGTCGTCAGAAATAAAAGCACGTCCAGTCCTTCAACGAACTGGATCTCCGTCAATCATCATCACTCCCGTCGCCTTTGGACCACGGCGGAACTGGCTAGTACGTCCTGGAAGCGGTCGCCCTACTTTCATACCGATGGATCGACGTCGCTCACGACGATGCATCGGCTGCGAGGGTTGATCAAGAACCAGGGTGCCTGGGAGACCAACTGGAGCAAGATTCCAACGATCGAAGTAGACTTTACGACGTCCTCAGGCTCAACCACCTACATCACCAAGGGGCAAAGCATCCTGTATCCGATGTCGAGCCTGAGTAACTGGGCAGGCCTATCGAGCTTTCAGGATACTTTCCCGATCAGCAACACCAACACCGTGACCTACCGTTTCAAGCCGACTGGCGTGGATCGGCAGGTCGGAACCGAATTCTATACCAAGCTGATCAGGCTCACGTCATGGCAGGGGCCCATTTATGTCGATCTGAGCGGCCCTATCAATGCCAATGGATCAACCGGCACCGTTCGGTACACCTTCACACAGATCGACGGCCCAGTGACCCAGATTAGCGAAGGCCAGGGTAGCAGCAGTACTCAACCTCAGGTCGGCTGGACCCGAGCTGCAAGCGCAAACGCATCCGGTCCCTTCTACCTGCGGGTCGGAAGTACCTACTCCCTCAAGTGGAGTGCGGTGTCAGGTGGCACAGCCTACCTGACACCGCACTACTTCAGCAACGTCCCGACGCCCAAGCCCGAGGATAATGATCCAGTGCCGGGTGCAACGACGCTCAACTTGAAGGCCAGCTTCTTTAGCGACTGGCTCGACGTGTCTTATCAGGTCAATGGTACCTCGGCGACCAGGTCGGCCCGTGGCGATGCAATCGGTCTGCCCTTCCTCTTCCGCGTGACTGCGTAATAGCTGCTCATATAGATGGCGGGGTTGGTTTTGGCCGATTCCAGCCCTGCATCTCAATGAGTCCCAAGCACGTGGCGCCGGCCTCCGCCCGCTCCACCGCCGCATGGCGCTTGCCGCCGAACCGTGGGCAGTCCTGCGTGCCCCAGCTCATCCATCTCCGGCACCGCAAATCTCCTGCAGCCGCTGGGCCGTGTAGGGCACCTCACTACCGCCTCGACGCTCGCCACCCTGCAGCGAACGCTCGTGCCTCAGTCAAGACCAGCACCAACAGCGGCGGCGTATGGAGCACGATGGGCAGCCGGGCCGACCAGTACCTGCCGTTCTGCCTGGAGCCGAAGGTGTGAGGGCAAGCTGCGAGCTGGATCCCCTTCTGCAGGATTGTGCACCGAGGCGAAAGAAGGTGGCGTGCGGAAGGTGCGACGGCGGAAGCGTGTCCGAGTTCGCGTCCATTATCGCCTTTCCGATTGCGAGACACTACAAGGTTGGGCTGCGCGCCCTAGTTGTAAGCTTCGGATGTGAACAAAACTGGTAGAGGGTCACGTGAGTCGAACTGTTCGAGAGCATCGGCAACGTCTTGCCGAGCGTGGGCTCAAGCGGCTGGAAGTGTCTGTTGCAGCCTCAGACGCAGAGCTGATGCGGAAGGTCGCCAAGGTGCTCAACGGCGACGACACCCAATCCGAGCGCCTGCGCGCGGCCGTACTGGAGCTCATGCCCGGACGGCCGACGATCAAGTTCGGGGATTGGATCAAGACGCCATAAGCCAGCAACCGCTTGTGAAGTCATGGGTCGCTGACGATCGCAGGGATCCCTCATGCCCGCACGCATCCCGTCCCATGATCACGCGATTGCGCAGTATGTTGCTGAGGCACGGAGGGTGGATTCAACCCTAAGCGGCCAACTCGCCTATCTGCGCCGCACCGCACTGGGGAGGCTGCCCTGCTTGAGAAGAGGTGGGCACGTCAGATCCTGGGGACCGCTGGCCATGCTGCATTGCTCGTGCCGCATGCGCATGGGATCAGTGATCCAGAAGCCACCCTGCGTGCCGGCAAGTTCGTGCGGAACTCCGTGTTGCTATCAGGAAGGCCAGGGGTCCGTAGATCGCCTGCTCTAGCGGCAAGCAGCAATCAGCCGGACGCCGGCCTCCTCCAGGCACCCTGCAGCTTCCAGAAGGTGCTGGCACGGCCGTTGCCTCTCGCTTGATGTTGTTTGCCACAGCCAGCGAAAGGCTCGAAGCCTCTGCCAGCTCGCGCTGCGCCAGCTCGCGCCTGCTCGAGTGGCACCCGCCTTACACGAACCCGGGCGCTATGCTCAGTCTCTCCATTCAGGGCTCTCATTGTGCCCCGTCCACGATCCGTTCAGTCTGCCGGGCGGGTAGTCCCGAGGTCCCGGATCGCCTCTTCCTGCCCGTCTGAAGTGGCTCGTTTCTTGTTGCGCATCGCCTCTTCCTGCTCACGACGGCGAGGCGCATCGAGGGTCTCTTCTGCGCGGCGGGCGTTCTCGCGTGGGTCGGAACGAAGCGCCTCCGTCAGCGGCCCGATGATCGGCTTGCGGCTGTTGTCAGCCATTGAAAGATCCTCCTGTCTCGGCCCCACCTGGTCGTTGAGGGCCCGGCATAACAACAGCTGCCACTTGGCAAGGCTGCATGGTTCCGGCGAATGAGATCGCATCGGTGGATGTCATCGCCTGGCAAAGGCGGGGTGTTGCTGCGATGAGGCAGGAGGCGCCGAGCGATTGGCAGCGAGAACAAGAATGACGTTGTGGCTGCCGGAAGCTCGAGAGACCCGCTGGACCGAGCTCCACCTACGACATTCGGCAACCTTCGTCCCGGTGAACCCAAGCCTGCCGACGCTCGTCAGGCTTTCGAGTGCCTGATGAGCGTCGTGCAGGTGATAGGGTCACGCGGCCAGGGCAGCTTCCATGACAAGGCTGTCTGCCACGGCTCCAGCGGAAGGGGTGAACACGCTGTCGGAGCGCACCGACAGGTTCTGGATGCGCTCATCCAGCTCCGCGGGCGTCTCCGCCATGTCGAATGGCGCCTCGGCGAAATTCGCCGCCAGATACTCCGCCAGCGCGTCCTGCTCCGTACCGTCCGCCGCGAACACCGCCTCGCCGGTCAGGCTGGGCGCCGCCTCGTCGAACAGGTCGACCCGGTCGGTGATCACGTCCGGGAACGGATAGCCGTCGCCGCCATCAGCCAGGAACGACAGGGTCGTGACCTTGATCGCCCGGCTGGCATCGCCCATCAGCTCGCCGTCGCGCACCACCTCGTCGAGCACCTGGCCCGATTCGTCGACGATCGCCAGCGACTGGATGCGCGCACCAGGCTCCAGGCTTGGGTCGAAGCTGAACTCGATCCCGCCGACCTGCGGGAACTGTCCAGGCGTGGCGCCCTCGCCACTCGCGGCGACACCATGCTCCAGCAGCACCTTCAGGCCGTCGGCCGTGGTGGCGACGATCGAGAGCGCGTTGTTGAAGCGGAGCGAGTTGACGATGTCGAGCTGGGAAACGTCACCCTCTTCCTTGCCCGCCTCCGGGTTGCCCTGCGGCGGCAAGAGGCTGCCATCCTGACCCACCTCGCCGATGAACGAACGGATGCCGCCGCCGTTCTTGATCGAGACCTGGACTTCGGGATCGATCGACTGGGCATAGGCGAGGTTGGCGTCGGCCGAGAGGTTGCCGAGATTGGTCTCCTCGGTCCGCACCAGCTCGCGCCGGCCTTCCAGGAACACGGAGGTCGTGCCGAACACGTTGCCATCCTGCTCCTCGACGATGCCGCTTACCGCATCGACCAGGCCAGCCACCAGATCGCCCTTGCTGCCCTCGCCGAACGGATCAGCTTCGCCCCAGATCGCCGCGACATTCTCGTCGGTGGTCGCGATCGGCCCGTTCTCGGCAGGATCGATGCTCTCCGGGATGATCACGCCGTTCGCGTCGAACTCGACGTTGAGGCGGCCGACATAGCTGTACTCGCCATCGGTGCTGACGATCACCGCAGCATCGCCGTCGGCGTTCTCGGTCAGGATCGGATAGCCGTCGGCCGCCTCATCGCCCGGCCGCAGCACGTCGTCCTCGTCGGCCAGGATCGTGTCCGAGCCGCCGGCGATCACGATATCGACACCCTCCAGGAGACCGACTAGCTCCTCTTCCAGCATGATCTGCTGGAGGTGCGAGGCGAGCACGATCTTGTCGATGCCCTGGGCCTGCAGCTGGTCGATTACAGGGTTCAGGACATCGGCCAGCTGCTGCATGTCGTCCACACCGGGCTCACCCACCACTGTGACCCCACCGGTGGACGAGATCGTCTCCACCATCTGAGTGGTGGCGCCCACCACGCCGATCTGCTCGCCGTTGACGTCGACGATCGTGGCCGGCGCCAGCTTCGGCACGTCCTCGTTCGCCGCCGACTGTTCTGGCCCGGAAGCAAAGTCGGTGTTGGACCGGATCTCGCCGGTGAACAGGCCGGCCAGGCTGCTGTCGCCGCTGAAGTCGAGATTGGCCGACAAATAGGGGAACTGCGCGCCGACCCAGCCGTCATCGGCCACACCCTGCGCTTCGCCGTAGTCGGCGGCGATGATCGACGCGAAGGTGGCGGTACCCAGATCGAACTCGTGATTGCCGACCGCGGAGGCGTCGAAGCCGATTGCGTTCATGATCGAGATGTCGATCCGCCCAGCGCCCTCGGCCAGCGCGGCATAGCCTTCGCCGTCGAGCCCGAACAGCTGGTTGTAGGCCGCGTTGAAAATGCCGGTCTCGCCAAACACCGGATCGGCCGCGGCGTTCAGGAACGGACCTGGCAGGTAGTTGTCGCCAGCCGACAGGACCAGCGTGTTCGCGTTCTGCTGCTCCAGCCCCTCGACAATCGCCGCGAAGTTCGGCGCGTTGCCAATCGCTTCCACACCGCCTTCCAGATCGGAGGCATGCAGCAACTGCAGGCTGAAATTACCCTCGTCCGGCTCGGTGGCTGGTGGGGTGAACTCATAGAGGGCGGTGGTGCCGCTGACCTCGTGGGCTACGGCGATCATCGGCTTGCCGCTCGGACTGTTCTCGGCGCTGATGAAGGTCAGCCCTTCCGGACCGATGTCGCCGGCCTCCAGGCCGTCCATGGGCGCTTCGAAGTTGCGACTGTTCAGGTAGGTGACGAACTGCGGCGCCTCAGGGTCGCTCAGCTCGAACACCATGATCCCGCCGATCCGCTCCATGCCGACGAACACGTAGGGTGTGCCATCGACCTCGCCTACCACCAGGCCTTCCGGCTCCGGACCTTTGTTGTCGCTGCGCGAGTCGAAGCTGTCGCTCTCCTCGTTGTCGCTGTTGAAGTACTCGGGCAGGTGCTTGGCGATGATCTGCTCGAACTGGTCGCCACTGTCGAAGATCATCTTGCCGCTGCTGTCGAGCACCGAGAACGAGCGGCCGCCATAGGACTGCAGGACGTCGTAGTCGCCATCACCATCCGTGTCGCCGTCGACCGTCGAAACGCCGAGCCGGCCGAGCTGCTCGTCGGACTGCAATTTCTCGGCGTTCGGGAAGGCGTCCGGATCGAGGTCCAGATTCTTGATCCGCTCGTCCTCACCGCGGTCGTCACCCTCGTTGGCGATCACGTAGTAGGTGGCGCCGTTCGCTTGGAAGCTCGCGATGTTGTCCGGCATGTACATGCCCTGGACCGGCCACTCGGCGATATTGATTCCGCCATCCTCGTCGCTGGCGTCCAGCCCCATGCCCGGCTGGCTGTGGTCCTTCAGGCCGAGCGGCACCACGTCGGTGAACTGGCCGGTCTGGATGTCGAGTAATGCTACCGCATTGTTCTCCTGCAGGGTCACCATCGCCGTCTTGCCGTCGGGTGCCACTGACAGGTACTCGGGCTCCAGGTCCGCCGAGGGCAGCCTATCCGGGAACAGCCGCACGCCTGCCTCGCGCAGCTCCTCGACCTTGGCGTCGAAGCTGGCGAAGCCGGCCTCGGTCGAGGTCTTGAGGAGACCGGGCGTGGCGACATCGACGATCGAAACCGAGCCAACCGGATCACCCTCGTCGGTCGGCTCACCTTCGTTGGCGGTCAGCACCTTGGTGCCGTCCGGCGTGAAGGTGACATGGTCCGGGCCGACGCCGACCTCGGCACCGCCCTGATAAACCCCATCCTTGTCGAACAGGGCGACGAAGCCTTCAGCGTTCGGGGCCGGGTTCTTCA
>NZ_WUJP01000907.1 GCF_009806515.1 Geminicoccus flavidas
CCGCGACCGCGACCATGCCGTTCTTCACCGCAACGCTGGTGACGTCGCCGCCCTCGATCACCTGGTCGATGTCGATGGAGAACAACCGCTCGGGCGCCTTCGGATCGGCGATCGAGGTGACGTCGATCGTGCCGTCGGCACCGTTGGTCACGAACAGGCGCTGCGTGTCCGGGTCGTGCGCGACAATCTCGGCACCTCCGGCCAGCGGCTCGCCGCTTTCCGGCGTGATGCGCGACACGAGATCAAGCTTGCCCTCGCCGTCGCCGCCTGCGCCGAAGTCGAAGCGCGCGACCACCGGGTCATGGTCGCTGGAGCGCACGTCCTGAGCGAAGTCGGCATTGAGGTGGACCATGTCGACCTCGGCCTTGTCGGCCAGGTTCGACGACACCAGGATGTGGTCGAGCGATTGGGAGTTGCCGTCGAAGTTGAAGCTGTAGCGGTCCTCCAGCGGCACACCATCCACCAGATTGGTAAGCTGTTCGCCAGCCAGCGTCTTCAGCGTCTCGGAGAAGTCGAAGTCGTTCATGTCGCCTAGCACAACGACGTTCGCGTCCGGATCGGCCTTGAGCAGGTCGTCCACGAAGTCGTTGATCTCCTCCGCCTGGAACACCCGCTGGCCGAGCGTGCTTTGGAAGGGCGGCTGCTCACTGCCGAACAGGGCATCGTCGCCGGACTTCGACTTGAAGTGGTTATTGATGAGGAACACATCCTCACCCTGGAACTCGAACTGCGCCGCCAGCGACTTGCGCGTCCCTTCGAAGCCAGTCTGCTCGTTCTCGGCAAATGCCGGGCTATTCGGATCAACCCGGCCAGGGTTCAGCGACAGGTCGGGACCGTCCTCGTCGGCCACCACCTCGACCTCGTCGGTGGCACCTGCCTCGCCTCGCGGGACGAAGCTGACCCGCCCCGGGTTGTAGAGATAGGCCACCTGGATGTTGGCGCCGGGCTCGCCGCCGTCGGCGTTGTTCTCAGGCGCGATGGTGATGAATTCATAGGTCGGGCCGCCGGACCGGGCGATGCCCTCCACCAGCTTCGCCAGGGTCGCCTCGGCCGAGGTCTCGCCGCTGTCGGTCGGGCCGTCCCCGTCCTGGATCTCCTGCAGCGCAATGATGTCAGGGCTGTTCAGCCGCTGAACGATGTCGAGCGACAGCCGGGTGAGCTGGTCGTCGCTGCCAGGATTGGTCGAGCCATCCGACGGGTCGAGGTTCAGCACGTTGAAGGTCGCAACGGTCAGCTGGTCGGCTCCGCCCACCAGCTCCGTGCTCTCGCGCTCCAGACCGCCCTCCGTCACCTCCGGCAGCTCGGCGGTGTTCAGCAGCTTGAAGTTGCCGAAGCTGTAGTCAAGCACGCCCGTGATCGGGGCCGTGAACCGATCGCCGACATTGACGACTGGCGGATTGGCCATCAGCGCGTCGTCGATGATCACCCGCTCCGGGTTGGCGTCCTCCGCCTGCAGCGCGATGCCACCGGCCTTTGTGCGCACACCCGCACCCTCACCATTGTCCGGCAGGACCGCGATCTCGCCGAAGGCATTGGTCGGGCTCACCGCGACCGCGTCGCGGACCTCGACCCGCATCCCCTCCATGCTCTCATAGAAGTCGATCCCGTCGGTCTCCGGGTCGAAGCTGACGAGGACATCGTCATCGATAATCCCGCCTGTTGCTCGGCGCCCATCAGCCCCGATCACTACGGCAGCAGGCAGTTCATTCCCGCTGGAGAGCAGCGTGCTGGTCACGAGCGTGATCTGGGTGGTCGAGAGGTTGCCGCTCTCTTCCCCGCCCGGCACGTACTCCGAGACCCGGCCAGCGACCTCCAGCTCGTCGCCCACCGCCACCGTCGGGGTGACGCGGGTGAACACAAAGATGCCATCCGAGGTGGCGTCGTTGCCGTCGCCCTGCGGGTCCTGCAGATAAAAGCCATTGGAGCCGAGCGCAGTGACAATCCCACGCACCGCGACCTCACGGCCCGTAAGGGATGAGACGTGATCGTCTCCCTGAACCTCAGGGATCGTCCACTCCTCCCGGACCGTCTCATCATCCATCGCGCGTCCTCCTCCATTGGCTGCCGCAGCGTGTGCACGCGTGTGGCGCCGGCCGTGGTCGAGGCAGCGCTAACCAGGATTGGCGATGAGTGTATGACGTGCCGCAAGTAGGAGGATGCCCATCTCGTGACGGATGGCTACGTCCACCATAATCTGAGTGGTAGCTCATCTGGTTGAGCTGGCCGAAGGATGGGTGGTGCCGTGTGAACCGACCAGTGGGCGGACTCGGAGGGCGCGTCGGCACCTGCAGCGTCGGCGGCGAGAACTTGGCTGGGCAGGTGATGAGTGCTGACCTAGCGCGGCGGGAGGCCAACTGGACGACCGGCGCGGTGGGCGACCACAAGTTGTCGCTGCTCGCAGCAAGCTAGAGTTGGTCAGGCCAGAGATGTTGCTGAAGCCGATGACCAGCGGCGGCGAGATAGTGGAGGACTACGTATCCACCGCCCCGGCCCTGGGCCAGCACACGCTGGCCTTCCTGCGCAACGAGCTGGTCAGTACTAGCCATCGCCCATGCCAGGGCTTGGCCGATACGCCGGACGGCGGTCAGGTTCGGCCAGCGGCGTCATGTTCATCACGATCGAGGGCCGGGCGACACCGTTAACTCGGTGATGTGGCCGTCAGTGTGTTTGTCGCACCGTCCTGAGCGGTCGGATGCTGGCGGTACGGAGCCGCCTGCAGGAGCAGGGCGAGGTCATCCACCTGGTGGCCGAGCGGCTGGACGACCTGAGCGGGCTGCTGGCCAGCATTGGCTCGAGGAGCCAGCCGGGGCACCCGCCACGGGACATCTACGTCCGCGA
Organism: Geminicoccus flavidas; assembly: GCF_009806515.1. Lineage (GTDB taxonomy): Bacteria > Pseudomonadota > Alphaproteobacteria > Geminicoccales > Geminicoccaceae > Geminicoccus > Geminicoccus flavidus. Next base: position 2,839 of record NZ_WUJP01000907.1, read on the forward strand.
CCTGCGGCTGAGCTTGGGCATCAAGCTGCCAACCCGCGACTTTCGCTGAGGAGGAAAGAGATGCCGATGCTTCGGTGGAACGGGATCCAGCCGGTGGAGAAGGGGGACCTGGTGGTTTTCGAGCCGTTGGTGCGGGCTGTTAAGGAGGCGGTTACGGCGTCGCCGGCCGCGGCTGAACCCGCCGCCTGTCAATAGGCGGAAGCATACAGCGGGCAGGATCGTGACCAGCGTGCTGGACGTCCCGCGACCCGTACCGCAACCACCTACGGCTTAGCCCGCCATCCAGGGTTGACGCGGCTGTCGGCGCCGGAGCGACCCGCGACCTCGATGCTGCCGTACCGAGGCGACGTCAGTCTCTGACCAAACAGGCTGCCGGTTCGTGCCGGCGCGTCGGGCACCAGGCACGGGCCTACCGGAGGGCAAGCTACCACCTTACCGACGTGGCAACATCCAGGGTCTGTGCTCGCCAAAGATTGCCGCAGTTCGCCCACATCCGCGCTCTGAAGTGGAACAAATGTGGGAGCCAACATCCTGGCTGGCTGTAAAGCGTTGAAAATACGCGATAGTTCCTGGTTTATGGCGGTGCAGGCAGTCAGCGGTGAACCCGTCTCTGTTCTGAACGGAGAAATTCCTTGTTCCAAGCGGGAATACAGGGAAATGTGCTGTAGTAGCTTTAGTTTATCATGTGGTGTCGAGAAACATTTAAGGCGGCGCCATGGGTTGGCTCGTCATTCCCTGCGTTGAGGAACAGGGATTGGAAGCATAGGGAGCAGGGAAACTATTGGCCTCTAGGAGGGAAGAATGGCTCTGCTGCTATCAAGCTAGTGGAGTGACTGAGACGCTTGGTACCCTCGCCGCACCTTCTCGATGATGTCCTCGGGCTCGGCGGTCCAGACGAAGGGCCTGGGATCGGCATTCGTCTGGGTCAGGTAGCGGTTGATTGCCGCCTGGAGGTCGATGAGCGAGTTGAAGCTCCCCCGCCGCAGGCGAAGTGGTCGCGGCCCCTGATGGTGGATGCAATCTTCTACCTGGTGCGTTCGGGCTGTGCCCCGACTGGTCCGCCAGTTCCTGTGCGCATGCAGCTAGCCCGGGAAGCCCTGCTTGAACTCGATGCGGGCGCCGTGGAACGGCACGTCGTCCTCGTTGCGCA
>NZ_WUJP01000908.1 GCF_009806515.1 Geminicoccus flavidas
CGTTCGATCTCAACGGGCATGTCATCCATCCCATTGGCACGCTGGCCAGCCCGATGCTCATGCTCTTGGCTCTAGATGGCTAATGCATCGGCACCAATAGCCGTATTTCGAGCACAAAACCTAGTGCGGCTTTTCGCTCCCCAGGTCCGGCGTCTCCTCGAACTTCTTGTGCGAATCTTCCTTCTTCTTGGATTCGCGAGAGGCAGAAAGGCTCGAAACCAAAGAATGGGCAACGCGATTAACTGTATCTGCAACCAACCCTGTTGCAGTGCTGCCCACCTCGCCCACGCCTTGAGCGGCATGCTTGACCTGTTCCGTGCTGGGTCGATGTTGCGCCAAGATGGTGGCCATAGCACCCCCTGCTGCCATCACCATGTTGGTTGCCAGCTGGCGGTTCTGGGGGTTCTGCAGAAAGTTCAATAGTATCTTTGATTTTCTGATGGAGCGGGGAATACGAAGTCCTGCGATCTTTTTGGGGATCTTGTATGGCTTTGCCATTGCTGCATCCTTGTTACTGATGATGAATCAGAATGAGGAGAGAAAGACTGGTGCACCCTCTCGTAGCACTCCATCCTGACTTCTGTCATTAAGCAGTCAAAAATCTGGCGGTTCCCTTTCCAGCCGCCTATATCCTGCCCTCGCCCTTGCCAGACCTGTCGGCCGACGGCACCGCCAAGCCGTTCATCAAGTCAAAGTAGCCCCTGCCGCCGCAGGTCCGGCAGCGTAGTCGGTGTTCCAGCTCCTGCAGCGTGCGATCCCACCCATGCTGCCGGGCAAGGGTTTCGGTCAGCAGATGCACCCGTCGCCGGCACAGGGCGCAGCAGGCATGGATCCTGATGAAGTGTGGAAATTGGTGCAGACGTGGTCGGCCGGTATAGAGCGCCATCGCTAACGCGATGCGTTGGTGATGGTGATTTGGTTCAGCTCCCGGTTCTGGCACCGGCAGCAGCGCAGCCGCTGCTGGATCTCCGCCAGGGTTCGGGCGTCGCCGAGGAAACGGCGCTGAACTTCACCCTGCCGGCCGCACCTGCTGCATCGCGCGACAAGAAAGTTCCAGGGGCGCAACTCGCGCAATATGTTCGTGGAATGTTCCTGCATGCGTCGAGGATGGAGTCGACCCGGATCGAGGGCAAGGGTCACAGGAGCGCCGGCACTCGTTCACCGGCGGCCAATCCGTTGCGGATAACACCCCCGTAGCCGATCGCTGCCCTCATCGGCCCCGGGACGCGCCAGTTCGTGGTGCCTACCGAGGCGACCCGAGTTCCAAGTCGATGTATTTCGTGATCCGCACGCGTATCTCGTCTCGCGAATGCGCAGGAAGGCCAAGGCTCGCCAGCACATCGACACCGAGGCAGAAGGCGGCGAGGCGCCTCGCGATCTCCTCCGGCGACAGTTCAGATCTGAACTCGCCTGTGTCGACTCCTGCCTTGATGGCGGCGACCAGCAGGCCGAGCCACTGCTCCATTATCTCGCGCACTGCAGCGCGCACGTGCGGCTCTGCGCCTGAGGCAACCAGCGAGTCGTTCCAGAGCTTGGCGGATAAGGCCTCAAGGGTAGAATCGTCCGCTAGGAGTGCGGCGAGCAGCCTCTCCCGCGGGGGCATGCCCGAGACACGCTCGACGAAGCCAGGCGCAGTTCTTGCCCAGAGTGTCCTGAATGCCTCCGCTCGGAGTTCGTCAGCCGACGCGAAGTGGTGGTGGATCTGCCCGGGCGAGGCGCCAAGCGCCTTGGCGACGCCGCGCACTGTCGTCGCTCCGAGACCATCCCGCAGGATGATCTCCACAGCCGCTTCGACGATGCTGGCCCGCCTGTCGCCTCGGTTCATGTAGGTCATTCGCATCCCCACTTCGCGCCGCGCGCCGTTCTAACAAATGCTGGACACGTGTCCAATATGGACGTATGTCCAATTGCAGACGATCTACTGGTCCGGACACTCCGTGCGCCCAAGACGCCCGGATCGCCGAGCCGGCTGGAACCCTACACAACCACATGCGGGCGCGAATGGCGCCTTCATTGAAGAGCAAACCCAAGGTCATGCCCATGCCGTCCGCCAACCGCTGGATGGTTCTCGCTGCGGTTATCGCGGCCTTCACGCCAGTTATCGTCGACATGACGATCCTGCACATCGCCGTGCCGTCGTTGACGCTCGCGCTCGGCGCCACGAGCACGGAGGTGCTTTGGATCATCGACATCTACCCGCTGCTGATGGCCGGGCTGCTCGTGCCGATGGGCACGCTGGGTGACAGGATCGGCCATCGGCGGGTCATGCTGGTTGGTCTCTGCGTCTTCACCGTGGCCTCGTTGGCCGCGGCGTTCTCCCAGACGCCGGAGATGTTGATCGGAGGCCGTGCGCTTCTCGCGATCGGCGGTTCCATGATCATGCCGGCGGTGCTCGCGATCCTCAGGCAGTCCTTCGAGGACGAGGGCGAGCGGGCGAAGGCGCTCGGGATCTGGACTGTGGTCGGTTCCGCGGGCGGCGCCGTCGGCCCTCTCGCAGGCGGCTTCCTCCTGGAGTACTTCTGGTGGGGCTCGGTCTTCCTCGTCAACGTGCCCATCATGGCGCTCGTGCTGCCTTTGGCGTATCGCGTCCTTCCTCAAGGCGAGCCGAACCGCGCTATTGCGTGGCGGATCGAGCAGGCGTTGGTGCTGCTCGTCGGGCTCGTCGCCACTGTGTACGCCATCAAGGCGGGAGCGAAGGGCGACGCGCCCTTGTGGCAGCCCATCCTCGCCGCGGCGTTGGGGCTGGGTCTCCTTGTTGGGTTCGGCCGCCTCCAGGCGACTGCGGCCTCGCCGATGCTGGACCTTTCGCTGTTCCGAAATCCGGCGATCATGGCAGGGCTCCTGATGGCCTTCGTATCCAGCGGAGCCATCGCGGGCTTCGAGCTGGTCCTGGCGCAGGAGTTGCAGTTCGTCGTCGGCCTGTCGCCACTGGAGGCGGGCCTGTTCATGATGCCGCTCATGCTCGCCGCGGCGGCGTCAGGTCCTGCAGCGGGATGGCTGGTCAGCGTCATCGGGCTGAGGACGCTGTCGGCCGCCGGGCTGTTCGTCGCCTCGGCTTCCTTCGCAGCCCTTGCGGGGGTGGACCTCCATGAGCAGGCTTGGCTGTCCGGGGCGCTGCTCGCAACGCTCGGCTTCTCGCTCGGCTCCACGCTTTTGGCGGGATCCGTCGCGATCATGGGCGGCGCGCCTGCGGAGCAGGCGGGCGCTGCCGGTGCTCTGGAAGCCACGGGCTACGAGCTTGGCGGTGCGCTCGGCATTACCTTCTTCGGTGTCCTCGTCAGCACGGTCTACCGCTCGTCAATCGACCTTCCGGCAGCGGGCGGCTCATCGATCGGTGAGGCGGCAACTGCCGCCGCACGACTGGAGGGGGCCGAGGCCGACGCGCTGATGCGAGCAGCCGGATCCGCTTTCACCGCGGCACACGAAGCGGTCTTGCAGGGTGCGGCCGCTTTGATCTTCCTTCTGGCGATCTTCGCCCTCGTCGTCCTGCGTGGCCGGACGACGGTTGCAGGCGCCCATGGTTGAGCGGCTTGCTCCTGTAGTGCTGCAAAAGGGGTCCTTTTTGCACGTAACCCTCCACCGCCGCTGACATTGCGGCGGTATGGCCAGCAGCGGCATGGATATGCTCCCTGTGCCAAAGGCAGTTATCAGCTCACCCTCTCTGCCTATGAGGCCACAGCCATGGTGCTCCGCCCCCAAATAGTTCTGGCCTGCTGTGCCGCCGTGGCCGAGAAGTTCACGTCCTCCAGGGACACGTCGCCGGTGAGGTTGAATACTTTCGCCATAGCGATGACTCCGAGTTGGGGCGGCGGCCAGTTAGTGGATTATTTTTGGTTCGTCTGGATCAGAAGAAATTGTCCCCCGGCGAGAGGCAGCCGGGGGACAATTCGACTCCACCCCTGGAGTAGGAATATTTTGCGATGACTGAGCGGTGATTGCAAGAAGTCGCACGGCCCGATCGCCCAGGGAGCAGACGATCGGGCCGTGCAGTGCTGGCCATGCGCGCGGTCACTGCGCACGCCAGCGCGGCTGCCCGGGAGATGGCAGAGGAAGCACCCCCCCGGACGACCGACCCTGAAAGCGCCGTGCCGAAACGCAGCCAGGGTCGGAACTCATCGAAGCAGGCTCGCCGCCAGATCCACCGCGATCAGGGCGGCCACGATCCAAGGGAAGGCCGTGTTCATCGCCGCCCCGCACGCGAACAGGCGACAGGGCGGGGTAGGGCAAGGAGGCGATCGATCTGCGCTACCAGGGCGCCCGGCTGCCGGGCCGCGCGGGCGGAGATGCCCGGCTGGCGCCGGCTTGCGCGCCACAGGCGCCGTGCCGCCAGGACATCAGCCGGAAGATCGTCATCAAGTTCATCGCCGATCCAAACCCCGGTCCCGGGCTGGCGCGGGTCTTCTGCAACCGAGACTTCCAACAACGTGGCCCGGGTGACCTCCCAGCCCCCGGCCCGATCGATCACGTCGGAACCGTCCGCACAGCCATTGGACATGCCACGAAAAATATTCGATCGAATCTGTCGACTAAGCCAAACGGTTCGCCGGCTCAGGGGCAGTTCCGCCTCGCAGAACAGGCCGTGGTCATCAGTCCACAACCGAAGGCTTCCGTCTCGGTTACCGGCAAGGATGATGTCCTTGTTATGTGAAAACTGGAAGGTAACCGGGCCGGAGAAGGATAGGCATTTTGCTCGGAACTTCAGGGCCGGATCACCATGGACAGCCTTGCCCCACCGATTCCAAGTGGTGACCACACCCTGGAGGAGGAGGAGGTGATGATCCATCAGACTAGCCCCCTAACCGCCATCAGGCTCCGCCACCTGTTTAACATAGAGTTCTGGGTACTTAGGGTTCCGAATGGTTCACCAACCGACTCCAGCGTTCCGCCGGCCGCGCGCACGGTCCCCAGCAACTGCTGTTCCTCGACAATCACGTCGCTAAGCTGCTGAACGGCCTCGCAAATCCTCGCCACGATCGCCTTGTGCGCCGGGGTGGCCTGCGCATTGATCCGTGCCGCCTCGCGTGACCGGGCCTGCTCCCAGGACTCGGCTTCAGTCAGGTATTCAGACTGAAATTCCTCAATCCGCGCCTCCAGATCGAGGATTAGCTTGGCGAGCTGATCAGAATTCAGTCGACGACCAGCGAGAAAATTCTCGATCTTCTCGCGCGGCTTCGGCGGGATGGTGTCCCGATCCCGGATGTGTGCCGCATCAGCCGCCATTCGTGCAGCTTCGAGGTCGGCCATCAACTTGCGGCGACGGTTCCGAACTTCGTGCCAGCGAGCCTGGGCGGCTTCGAATTCGGTGGTCTCCGGGGGTGGGGCGGCTTTGCGGGCGAGTGCCATATGCAGGTCCAAGGGGGGTACGTTCGTCTTGCCAAGGACCATGCACCTAAAGTTTGTGCAGAGTAAGCGCCAACACTGCACAAGTGATTATTGAATAATTTCCATGAGATGCCGCCACCCTTTCGGGAAGCGAATAGAATCGACAACAAGGGCGCGCCAGATATGCTCTTCAATCGTTTCGGCGATTCTTTCCGGACATTCGATGGAGGCCTGATCTGCGGGCCAACACCGCGAGATGTAGGTTTGCACGATCTTGGCCAGCGCTTCGGCGCGCGGGCGCAGCCTCAGATCGGCCGGGAGCATAGCCGCAGCGTGCCGGATATGGTCGTTCCGCGCTGCCTTCGCGCGCGAGACTCCGCGACGCCGGCGAGCCGGCGGTGGTGCGGCTGCCACGTGGGCGGCCAGCGCTTCTTCCACCATGTCCACGAGCCAGCCGCTGTTCGGACCAACCTTGACGCGCAGGTGCGCACATGCCGCGAAGGCGTCGAGAAGATCAGCGGTCATGATCTCGATCCTCCGCGAACCCGAGCACCAGGGCCATCTTGCCGACCATCCGGGTCATTCGCAGCGCATTGCGCTCCGTCAGTTCTGCCGCCCGCCTCGTCCGATGTCCCGCCATCGCCACTGCCCACGCGCGGCGCTCTAGAGCCACATACACGCAATATTGCTCAAGATGATCCTCTGGCGCACCCTCGAAGTATCGAGGTGGATACGAGTAAACAATCTTGCACCATAGTGCTCGTGCCTCCTTCGGCATCTTTGATGGAGGTACTGGACGCTTCAGCGATAAGAAGGCGCGCGTCTTTACTCTTCTCATGACTTGTATTTTCCACTTAGCTCGGCCGATTCACGAAGATTGAAAAATGAGGGGGCCAATTCGGTGCTAAGGACCAGGTTCCTAGAGATTGGGACCGCCCCTACCCCTGATTGTGTAACTGCCATGATGTGCGCGCACTAGGTGAAATTTCCTGGACTGCCCTTTCCGCCGGTTGCATGTCCGGCAAGCGAGATGAACGTTTCGTCCCGTATGCCCACCACCGAGAGCCATTGGTGTGATGTGATCAAGTTCAGGGGCACGCGGATCATCGGAACCCATTAGTTCATGCGGACTAGGGCGACCGCAATACTGGCAGGTCCACCTATCACGTCGAAATATCCGGATGCGATTGATGGTTTCGATCTCGACCCCGTGTCGCTTTGCCCTGTCTAGGACTCTGGAACCGCACGCACCCTGCTGGAACAGGACGCGGCATTCCTTGGAACACGTGACCCTCCGACCTTGCCCGGCCGGCGCGAATGGCATGTCGCAGATGATGCAGATGCGAGTGGCGACCACCTGTCGGATCTCATGGTACGTTGCCTTGGCCCTCCGCCGCTCGCGCTCCTGCCGACACTCTGGCCCGCACGTCCTGGAGTCCGCTCTGCTCACCGGCCGATCGCCACACACCTCGCACACCGGCATGGTCCGGGCCGACTTCTCCTTCGTCCTGGCCCTGCTCGCACAGGCGGTGGAGCAGTACCGGTTGGCCCGGCTCTTCCCGCTCCTGGCCTCGCTGCCCGGCTTGGTGCCCAGGAACTCGGCGCCGCAGCGCTCGCACGTCCTGGCCTTCCGCTGGACGATGGGCACGCCTCTGGTCCTGGCGCTGTTTCCCGCCGCCACGCAGGCGATCGAGCAGAACCGGCGCGGCCGTGACGGTGGTGAAGGCGGCAAGCCGGTGCCGCAGATCAAGCAAGCGGTGACAGGCGCCGGTGACGGTGCATCCGCCGGTGCAGGAGGGGTGCGCAGGGAGGAGGCGCGCCTCTGGCATAGCCGAGAGCAGTAGATTTGCGGCCTACCCCGTCGTGCCGGCATGAAGGCTTCACCACATTGCGGGCACGGAGTCGCCACGCCCGGTGCCGGACCGGCCCGCTCGCCGACTAGGTAGCTCACCACGCTCATCGCCCTCTCCCCCGCACTGGCGCCAGCATCTCGCGGATGGTGCGCCACTGCCGCTCAGTCAGCTTCGTCTCGCCCACAGCGGCCCGACATAGGCGAACCACGTCCACGCCGACCGCCTTCGCCAGCGGGACCGCCGCCTCGGGTCGCTCGGACAGGAAGTCCGCCAGCTCCACCTGCCGGCAGCGCGCCACCGCTTCCCTGTAGGTCGGTGGTGGTGGTGGCGGTGGCGGTGGCGGTGGTGGCAGGGAGATTGGCTCCTCCAGCAGCTGGCGCGCCTGCCGGGCAGACTCGGCCAACAGTCGGTCACCCAGCCCCTGCCCAAGCTGCGCCAGCGCGTCGGCTGCCATTTCCGGGTCGCGCCGGGCCAATGCGGCAACGCTGGCCACCGCGATCGGCGCGCACGCCGGACACGCGCAGACGAGCGCGT
>NZ_WUJP01000909.1 GCF_009806515.1 Geminicoccus flavidas
GACGCCGGTCCCGCCCGACCATGCCCAGCTCGCCGGCCAGCCGATGCAGATCGTCGAGGGCGCGGTCAGGGTGGCGCGGCAGAAGGGAGACCAGGGAGACGACCCGGGCGTGCAGGCTGATCTGGTCGTCAAGATCGAGCAGGAAGGCATTCATCGCGCTACCCCCTCCCGCCGGTGCGCCAGCGCCTCGATCTCACCCCATCTGCACACCGGTCGAGATCCACACTCTGGTCCCGATTCCCCCCGGCTGCACGCTGCACACTGGTGTGGCTCCCTATAGGGAGCCGACACCGGTGTGCACGTGAGCCCAGCTGCTGCACGACGGTACCGAAGTGCAAAATGCACACCGGTGTGCAGACCCCTGTGCACCCCGGTCACGCGAATTCCTCCGCCTCGATCGGCTCCTCTTCGGGCTCCGATTCCGCCTTCGGGGTGGTGCGCTTGAGGCCGTAGATGGGAGCCCGATTGCTCCGGCGGCCCACCTCCTCGTTACTCCTGATAAGGCCTTCGTTCAGGAGCACGTTCATCACCGTGGCGAGCTGCTTCACGGTGCACCCGTCGTTCAGGCCGGCGTCGACCATGACTTTTGGCGCGTAATTCCCAGCCCGCTCAGAGTGCGAGACCGGCCTGCCTTGAGCCGTCAGCCGGTCCAGCGCATCGAGGAACGCGGCGCGCGCCTTGCCCTGCGCCATCCTCTCGGCGACCTTCTCGCCCATGGTCCGGGCCGCTTCGTCGACGGCGTGAGAGACTCCGTACTCGTCGACCACGACCTCCTTCCGGAACCGCTTCGAGTAGTTCGACTTGTCCAAGACGAAGACGCGTTGGACCTCGCCGTTGATCTCCTCCTCGGCGAGGAAGCAACGAGCGCGCACAGTGCCATCCCAGGCCGTCGAGCCTGAGTATTTCGCGTCGGACTTCGGGGGGTGCGACAGGAGGAGGACCGTGCCGTCGATCTCCTTCGCCATCCTGCGTAGGGCGTTGACGTAGAAGGTCACCTGCGCCCGGTCGTTCTCGTTTCCGCCGAAGGTTTGCGCGGTGGTATCCACGACCACGAGACGTGCACCGAGGTGCACCGAGGTGCACAGGAGATCGTCAAAGGCGGGAGTCGTGGTCAGATTGCCGGCAGCGTCGAAGGCGACCAGCTGATTGTCCTCACCGTCGCGGGCCAGGAAGTGCGTTTCGCCCAGCGGATCATCGCACTGGCCCATGCTGCGCTCGATCGAGGCGTGGCGCCGGTGCAGCTCCGGCAAGTCGTCCTCGCACGAGTAAACCAACGTGGAGCAGGGGTGCGTGGTCAGGCCGAGGAAGGCCGCGCCGGTGCGGAGGCATTCGGCGAGCTGAAGGGTCAACATGGACTTTCCGACGCCACCCTTGCCGGTAAGCAGTACGACGGTCCTGGTGGGTAGCAGGCCGTCGATCAGGAATTCCCGTGGCTCTGGCTGTGTCCCGGTGATCGAGCTGGCCGACGTGGTGGTGAGCACCCTGCCGGCGCCAGTCCAGCCCTTGCCGTCCATGAAGTCGTTCGCGGCTCCGGAGGAGAAGTCAGCCATGCGCGTTCTCCTCATTCAGCTCACGGGCGAGTCGGAGGAGCTGGTTCCAATTGGAAAGGGCGCCTCCCTTGCTGATGAGATCAAAGTGTCGACCAGGATCACCGAAGGAGGAGGCGCCTGCCCATTCCATCCAGATGGCCCGGCCGCGCTCGCCGAAGGCCGCATGGATGGCCCGGCAAACCGAGTTCCATTCGGGATAGGTGCGACCGGCCGGGCTGATGGTTTCCAGAGCCCGGAGGACTGACTCGGCCTCCTCACGGGTGCGGACCGTCCTGCATGACGGTGTGGCCTTGCGGCCAGCGCCTCGCCGGAGGTTTCGGATCAGGCCGGCAGCTGCGCCTGCGGCAGCGCGTTTTCCCTCGTTGAAATGGAGACCGCTGGGAGGCTGCCAGCCTGCCTGCATGGCGAGGTGATAGATCGAGCCGGCGCCCTTGGAGTGCGGCTTGAGGCTCCTCCAGATAACCCAGGTATCGCACTTAGTGTTGTGCTTGGCAGACTGGGCTGAGAAGTCTCGGAAGAGTGGCCACCCATCATCGCCGAGGCTGCCCTTGAGTGAGTAGCCGATACCTATCCACTGGTCATAGGGCAGATCGTTGTTCTTGATGAAGGCCATGGCCTTGGCGACTGCCTCAGGATCGCCGCGTAGACCCTCAGCCGACCCGGCACCGCCAATGCCATCGCCCAGGGTCGACGGGCGCGATTCGTCCGGCAGTTCCTGGAAGATCGCTTCGATGCTGGCTCTGGCCTGCTCCTCGGTGATTCGGGGAAGGTCGTCGCGGTGGATCTCGACCAGATCGTCCAGAATCCAGGCGTAAGGGCGGCCGGTACCCGGATGGACGTGGTAGGCGCAAAATTGGTTGCCGACGCCTAATCCCTCAATCGGATGCCGCTTGATCGGCCGGATCGGCTCATCACAACCATAGACGAGCAGGCATTTGGGTGCCTGTCCGACCCGGATCGCGGTGGTGTCACCGAGCATCCGAAAGGCGCGCTGCTTGGCCGTCTCGACCATCTCCATGTCGTGAAGATCGAGATCCAGCGCGAACACGTTCTTGCAGATGATGCCGGCTCCGGTGCCGGGCCATCGTTCGCACCAGTAGCGGAATTCGAGATCGGTTGGCTCACGATCGGCAAAGCGCATCCAGCCGCGCATGGGCCGCCATATGCCGGCGGCGTACTCGCCAGGAAACTTCTTTCCAGGAGGCAGCGGAACGACTCGGTAGCCCTGATCGACCAGACGCGGGCCGACCTCGCGCATGAAGTTGCGGAGCAGAGCCTGGGAGACTTCCCTTTCTGTTGCTGTATCGCTATTATTTTCCGCATCGAGTTCTTCTTCGAAGGCCGCGCCATCCCCGCCAGGGTGGGCGGCCTTTTCCATGTCTAACACGGCAAAACTCCCAATCGATCATCGGAGTTTTGCTCCCTGGCGCCCACCTATTGATGGCGGGTCGTTCGTTGTGATGCAGGCGTGCGGCCGCTACGCGCCGCTAGTCGGCGGCGACGTCTTCCTCCTCAGCCAAGCATTTAAGTCGCTAACACGCACACCAATCCTGCGGCGTGACAACTGAACTATAGGAAGTTGGTGCCGGATATCACGATAGAAATTCGAGGTACTGACGCCCAGAAGTTGTTCTACCTCTTTACGAGGAAGAACGCGGTCAACCAAACCCACGTGCCCCGGACCGGCGCCGGCACCCGACACTTCAACGCGAATACTCTTATTCGACATGGTTACGATTCCTTTAGTGGCACCTCCTGCCGATTCATTCGGTTGGCGATGGCTCTATGTTTCCCACGAGCAATCATAAATGTGCAAGAGAAAAATTTGGTTCATATGAAAGTAAATTTCAGTAAATATCGCATTGATTAAGAAAGATCTACGCGTCCACAAGAATATGCGGAACCTGCATTTTTTGAAGAACTCTATAAAGATGTCTCACCCGACGGAATGTTGTGCAACAATACTGTCAATGTGGTCGGCCCATAGCTGGAGGGCCGCCTTCTTCTGGGGTCGCCGCTTGCTATGATTGTATACGGCGCTGATCCCGCCTCGGTGGCCGGAGACATGGTTGACGATCAGCTCAACTGTGCCGGGATCAACGTCTATTTCGTTCAGGTGGGTGACGAAGCTCCGCCTCAAGTCGTGAAGTGTCCAGCCGGCCAGTGAATCGGAGGGGTCGGGCTTCTCGTCGTCACGAAGCCGCCGACCTAGCCGCTTTTCCGCATGCAGAACGCCCAGTCGCCGGTCCAGAGCAGCCTTGGCCACGGTCCATCCGGAGAACGGGCCAGCGCGGCGGCCGAAAACCAAATCGCGCTTGGGGTCGCGGTCGGCGACACGCTTCTGCAGTAGGCGCATGACCTGAGAGGGCAGGGGCACTTCGTGGGCCAAGCCATTCTTGGTACGGGCGGCCGGCAAGACCCACAGGGCACGATTCAGATCCAATTCGGACCACGCCATGCCGGCTACTTCATTCTTGCGCTGGCCCAGGAGAATCAACAGCCGAGTGATGTCGCGGAAGTCAGGATTCCCCCCCTCCAGCGCCTGCCAGACGTGCCGCAGTTCATCGATGCTGAGGACCCTATCGCGCTTCGTTTCGGCGCCAGGGGAAGCGGTGCCGATGGTCGGGTTGGCTTCGCACAACCCTTGCCGCATCGCCCATGAGTAGAGCGTAGAAGTCGCGGCTCGCACCCGGTTCGCCATGACCGGGCCGCTGGTCTCGACCAGCTCCTGGAATCGTTCCGCCAGCTCCCTGCGGCCGATCTCTTCCGCCGGACGGTCGTGCAGGGGCTGCATGTGGACATCTAAGGACCGGCGAGTCTCGACCAGAGTCTTGGGCCGCTGATGCTTCTCGGCATAGTTCGCGATGAAGCGGGCGATCAGGTCGCCCAGCAGAAGCTTCTTCGGCGCGCTGGCCTTGGCTGCACGCTCGGACAACGGGTCGCCGCCGTCACGGACCTTGGCAATAAGGCGAGTAGCTTCAGCTCTAGCCTCCCGTAGTGTCATGGCCGGCACATCGGCCACCACCACTTTCCGCCGCCTGCCGCCAGAGTCGTAGCGGACCACCCATGTACGCTTGGTCCCCTGGAGCCGGACATAGAGTCCCCGGCACCCCTCATCGGCGACGAACAGCTCATTCTTCCCGGCAGGTAGTGCGAGCCGATCTACCTCTCGCTGGGTCGAGAATCCCATGACCGATGCTACCTTCTGATGGTCCCTTAGGGACCAACCAGGGACCAAAGCGCTGGTACCTAGAGGGTCCCTAGGGCAACTCGTGAACACGTCAGTCAGAAGGTGTAGCGAGAAAAGCTGCTGAATTCCAGTGTCTTAAGTTCTCAGATGTTCCCGCAAGGTGTCGTCTACATCTGACTACGGATCAGAAGGTTAGGAGTTCGAGTCTTCTCGGGCGCGCCAATCTCTTCAAACACTTAGCCCCTCAGCGCTCACCAGGCTTCGGCCGCTGGTGAGCACATGGTGAGCAAATCCCGCTGTGGATGCTCGGACATAGAGCCGCCGGTGCCATAGCTTCGGTGTCGTTTCGCTGCTCCTGCTGCCCGTGTGGGCCTGCTGGTGAGCTGGCTCAGGGTCTCTCCGACCTACTTGCATCATGCCACTCGCGCGCACGCATGCCTGCTACCCCCGCTACCTTTTGCTACCCTTCGGCTTCCGGGGGAGCACGACCGGCCATTAACGGAGAAAGGGGAGGCGGGGCCGTTCTGCACGACAGCCGCCACCTCCATCCGTCTCAGGCGACTTTCGGTGCCGATCGGTCCGAAGCATTCCGATACGCTTCGAGCCAAGCCATCGCGTCGGTTCCGGCGATCACGGTCCGCCGGCCGATCTTGGTCGCCCGCAGCCGCCCCCGGGCGATCTCGTCGAACACATGGGACCGGCCGACACCGAAGGCCTCGCAAAAGCCAGGGATGTCGTAGGCAGGGCGGACGACCACGCTCATGCTCGGGCTTGGCGCATCCGCGGCAGCCGGGTGACGCGAGGTCATGCCGGCTCCAGGCAGATCGGGAACTCCTGGCCCTCCTGGTAGAGGACCGACCAGTTGCTGCCGGCGTTGGTCGACGTCTGCGCGTGGTTGCGCCGCTCCCAACCCTCCAAGCCGGAGCCATCGTCCAGGCACGGCCAGACATTCAGCGGGTAGATCGGAGAGCGGCCGGTGCCACGGGTGCGGTTGAACCGATTGCCCATGCCGAGCGCGTCGCCGATCCAATAGCCGCTGGTGGACGAGTTGTTCTTGTTCCGCAGTTCCAGGGCATAGTGGTAGCCACGCTGGATCCGGGCCTTGGTCGGCAGGGCCGCGCTCATCCAGGGGCGGACGGCAGAGCCTGGATTACCGTGAGACTGGTTGCCCCACATGTTGTTCGAGGGGATGTTGACCTGCTTGGCGACGCTCTTCGGGAAGTCAAACCATCCCATGAACTCGGAGTTGATGCCGGCAAAGCCATTGGCACTGAGCGCCTCCGGAAAGGCATGGCTGCTCGTGTTCTGCGGTGCGCGCACGAGACGGCCCTGTAGGCCCTGCTCGGTGCCACTAAGCCGGCAGCAATGTACCCACGCCCGAACGAACTCCTCATCATAGCCTGGCGTTGGCGTCCATTGCTGGCGGACCCAGTTGTTGCCGACGATCCGGGTGAAATTGTCGCTGTTCCCGCGGGTCATGCAGCCGGCGTTGCCGAAGATGATGCCGCTGATGGAGTAATTGACCGCCGGGATGCGCCGCCAGTCACGCCCGCCGCCGCTGTTATACATCGCCAGATGCGGGTCCATTGGCATCGAGATGTCGGACACCCCGAACATCGGGTTGTGCATGGCCATGAACTGGTTATCGTGTGTATGATTGCTGTTCGGGCTACTAACGATGTTCTTGTAATGGACGAGGTAGACCTTGTCCTTGACCACCGGAATGCCGATGACCGTCAGGTTGCCGTTTGCGTCCTTGCTCTTGAACGGCACGATCGGCCAACCGGTGCCGTAGTAGAGCGTCCGGCTAGTATGGCTGGACGGCATCGGATTGGCCATGTCGGCGTCGTAATCGGCCTCGCCTGGCTTGCCCTTGCCCCAGTTGCTGCCCCGCTGCCCCGCGCGCGTCTTGGTGTTGTAGCTCTGCCAGTAGGCACCGGCGGTGCCGACCATGACGCCGTCCGACGCGCTCTGGCTGTTCCCGTAGGAGTTGATCCAGCCGCTCGCGCTGTAGCGCGGGCTATCCAGGCCATCGAACCCTCCGACGATCCGGCCAGGCCAGAAGTTGCCGCTCTGACCGACATAGGTGCGAGTCGTGTTGGTCAGGCAGTTCGAGGCGTTCGGGTCGTCGATCTCATAGACCCAAAGCTCGTAGTTGCCATAGTTGCCGCGGGCGTGGCGATCGCCCCACTCGCCGTTCGGCCGAGCGCCCTGGCTGTACCACGACCACCATTCCAGCATCCCCGTCATGGGCGCGGTGAACTGCCAATGGTAGCTGTGCCCGCTCATATCGCCGAACTGCGCGCTCGGGATATTCCGCCCGAGCATCCGCGCCCACTTGGCGATGTTGCTGGTATCCGGCTGCGGACCAGGATCCGGATCCGGATCGCCACCTGCCGATAGCGTGAATGGCGATGACGAGGTGAGCAGGAACCCCGACAGCATCACACCCCTCCCAGAAGGGCCGAGGTG
This sequence comes from Geminicoccus flavidas, assembly GCF_009806515.1. GTDB lineage: Bacteria > Pseudomonadota > Alphaproteobacteria > Geminicoccales > Geminicoccaceae > Geminicoccus > Geminicoccus flavidus. Next base: position 7,213 of record NZ_WUJP01000909.1, read on the forward strand.
ATCTGCCCGATGACGTGCCCTGCTGGCTCATCTGAATGGGCCGAGGCTGCAGCTGCGTAGTTCTGGGAGAGTTTTGGCATGGATAGCAGTCAGTCCAAGTGAATGGCCA
>NZ_WUJP01000910.1 GCF_009806515.1 Geminicoccus flavidas
ACTGTCTTGTATGCTGTGGTTTCCGGAGCGTCGCGGTGCGTAAATGCGTGATGGAGCGAGTGATTTCCGCGCCCCAATAAGTGGCTTGCCCGGCCCGTCTCGCTATATTCACTGGTGTTCAGGTGACATCAGGCATTGACGATGAATGATGGTTCGCTGACGATCTGCGTGCAGTCGCCCTCAGCCCCTAGACCGATCACCACAAGGGGCCCTTCACCGTGGCAAAGATCACCGGCACCGTCGGTAACGACCGGCTGTTCGGCACGTCCGGGCGCGACACCATCCAGGGCCTGGCCGGCAACGACCTGATCGAGGGTCGCGGCGGCGATGACTTCATCCAGGGCGGTCTGGGCAACGACACGCTCCGCGGCGAGGCTGGCAACGACCGTATCTATGGCGACGCCGGCTTCGACCTGATCAGCGGCGGGGATGGCGACGACATCCTGTTCGGCGGCGATAACCGCGACTGGATCTGGGGCGATGCCGGCAACGACACGCTCTCTGGCCAACAAGGGCCGGATGACCTCTACGGCGGCCTGGGTGACGGTCTGATCTATGGCGGCGACGGCAACGACCTGATCATGCCGGGCGGCGGCAACGATACCGTCTATGCCGGGAACGGGGACGATCGGATTGAGATGCCGTGGCCGGGGAACGAAGATTTTGTGTCTGGGGCCATGCTGCTGTTCGGCGGAGCGGGCAATGACCGCGCATCCGGCGGCGACGGCGCTGACAACATGCGCGGCGAGCTCGGCGACGACGTTCTGCAGGGCGGGGATGGCGATGATCGCCTTAATGGCGGAGCGGGTAACGACCGCCTGTACGCCGACCAGGGATCAGATCGACTCATCGGCGGTGCCGGCGATGATGTCCTCCATGCTGGAGAACACACGGGTGGGAAGCAGTCGATCCTGTCAGGGGACGCAGGGAGGGACACGTTCCGCTACGAATTCAACCACGCGTATGATTGGACAAGCGACGATGGGTACTTCCTCCTGCACGAGGTTTCTGATGTGATCAGCGACTTCGCCGATGGTGAAGACAAGCTGTCCATTGAAGCGCTAGCCAACAATGCCGTGGACGATCCTAGCGGCATGTACACCTTCGACTTCGCCGACCTCGACACGAACGGCAACGGCATCCTGACGGATGCGGATGAGGCCATCTCGATCAACTGGCAGTCCTTCATGGGTGAGACGAAGCACAGCCTGACGATCGACATCGCGAAGTTCGCGGCCCTGCAGGAGGCGGCGCCAGGCGGGTTCTCGGGCACGATCACGCTGTTCGGGGTGACGACGCTGGTCGCGGCCGACTTCGCTTAACCCTTCCCCTCCGCCCCTCCCGCCAGCGCCGCCTCCGGGCGGCGTTTCACCTTCAAGATTGAGCCTATGAAGATCGTAATCGGTAGCCAGGCGCTGCGGCTCGCAGCGTCCAAGAGCTTCGACCCGACGCCCGTGCTGGGCTGGGGAGCGCTCGGTGTGGCGGTACTGGCCGTCGCAGCCTGGGGCTGGTTGGTGATCGGCAACGAGAAGGCTGAGGCAATCTGGTTCTTCATCGTGATGGCGCTCGCGGTGGCCGCGATCATGTGGCGTCACGAGATCTCGCCCCTCCTGGGGATCTGAGCAGGCAACTGCCCGCTGGCGGCCGCTTCGTCCGCCGGCGCGGCCTCCGGGCGGCGTTGTCATTTGGGCCGGAGGTAGTCTTGCAATAGCGGCTCTGCCGCCTGCAACCGCTCCACACTGTGACAGCCGACTTGCTGACGAGTCGCATGGGGGTGATGGCAAGCGCTATGCATATCCTACCCATCCTCTGAAGCTCAGGCCTGCGTAGAACAGGCTAACGCTCGAGAACCCTGCCTCGCGCAGCAGTGCCTCGTCGGCCTCGGGCGACAGAATAGACAGCTTGGTCGCGATAGCTCGCTTGGCGCTCTCCAGGTTCGTGGAAGCGGTTCTGCCAAACGCGACATGACGAGTGATCCACATCGACCGCTCGGGCTCGCTCTGCGAAAAACTGATGTGAGCGGCGATGAACGGCGCGCCCGGCACAAGGCGACGATGGACCTGGCGGAGGGTCTCGAGGCGTTGGTCGCGCGGAATGAAATGGAGCGTCAGCAAACAGGTGGCGCCATCAAACGGCCCAGCCGGCGCGGCATCGATGTAGCCTTCGTGGAGGTGGATTCGCGCAGAGTGTCGTTCCGCGATCCGTTCCGCCACTCGGAGCATGTCGGCCGATGGGTCGACGCCGGTAAACGTCCAACCGGGATGATCGTCGGCGAGAGCCTTCAACTCCAGGCCACCACCTGCTCCCAGGACCAAAACCCGTCCGTGCGAGGCGACACGCTCCGCCAGAAGCATCGAGGTCATGCGATGAAGGTCGGTGAACCCCGGAACTTGTCTTGGCGGCCCCTCAGCGTAGGACGTCGCATGGGCCTCGTTGAAGGCGATCACATTGTCGCCCGTCGCGCCGGTCATTCTACCAGCCTCCTGATTGGTTTCGGCCAAGACTTGTGGTGCGACCCATGCCACATGAATCCTTGCATTGGTGCTGGCAACATATCTCCTGCACTCACGCCTCGTCCCCTCGTCTCAGCCTTCAACCAGGCTGCCAATCCGCCGCTGTATCGCGGGCAGCCCTGCGCCAGGCCAGCGCCGATCACGAGCTTGGCCAGGTTGTCACCGCCGACGATGCGTGGTCAGCACCGCTTACGGCAGGTGTCATCCGAGGCCACCGCGAAAGAAGAATGCGGATGAGCTGCCCGTACGTGAGGCGTCCTCAGGCATCGATCTGCGATGACTGTCCAGGCGTGTCCGACATGATCCGGCAGCGTGCAGGCCGAGGGGCCTGCCAATGAGCCGGCCTCAGCAAAGTGGGCCTTGCTCAAGGCCGGAGGTTCGCGTGCAATTACCTCATCACCGAGACTCCGCCGCCGGCACCTTGATGGCCAAGCCCAGGCGCAGGTCGCGGATGTAGATGTCGCGCGGCTCGTGCCCCGGCTGTCCCTTGAGCCGACGCTAGCCAGCAGCCCGCTCAGGTCTGCCAGCCGCTCGGCCAGCAAGTGGATGATCTCGCCCTGCCGCTGCACACCGCCCGACACGCCGAGCAGACGGCTGCCGAGGATCACGCGGCGGTAGCGCTTAAGTCCTGATAGTCAAACTACAAGATTGCGGCGCCACTATGACTGACGTAGTAGCGAGCTGTAGTTTGTGGTTCAGGAGTGTGCTGTAAGCCGCGTGCTGCCAGTAAGATTTACTCCATACCAAGCCATAAGAGTTCGGGATACCGTCGGATTGACTTGACGATTTCAGTGGCTTCATTCAGCTGTATGCTGAAGCTACTGCGCCTCAGGGAACAGCATCTCGGCCCGCCAGTCTTCAGGAGCCTCCTTGATCCGGCCAGTACGGGCCATGAAGTCGCTGAACGCACCCAGGTTGAGCGGTTCGGTCGTAAAGCGAGCTTCCTTGTCCTGCATGATCTCCAGGATCTCCTCCTTGGGCGTCGGGTCGTTGGAGATCTTCAGGTACATGTCGGCGGCCCAGGCCATGTCCGCGTTCACCCGGTCGGTGGCCTCCTGAAGGGCCCCGAGAAATGCGTTGTAGAGCGCGGGGTTTGCCTCGCGGAACGCGGCCGTAGTCGCGATGACGTTGAATGAGAACAGGCCGCCCAGCACGTCGCCGGAGGTCAGGATCGCGTGAATGTTCGGGTTCTTGAGTTGCCGGTGGCCGTAAGGGGGCGAGGTGAAGTTCGCCACGATCTCGCTGGGGCCGCCCAACATTGCCGCGGTGGCGTCGGGATGGGACAGAGAGACGGTCAGGTGGTCCAGACGCTCGAACTGGTCGTCGCCCCACTGCTTGGCCGCCGCCATCTGCAGGGCGGCCGCTTGGCCGGAGACCTTCACCGCCGGCACGGCGATGCGGTCGTCGTCGTCGAAGTCGGTGATGGATTTGATCGATGGATCGCGCACCGTCAGGATCCAGGGTAGCGCATTCAGGCCGGCGGCCACCTTCACATCGTAGCTGCCCTTGGTGCGCTCCCAGATCGTGACGATGCCGGTAGGGCCGAGGCTCGCGAAGTCGATGTTGCCGGAGATGAGGGCGTCGTTCATCACGTCGCTGGACCGGAAGGTCGCCCACTCGACCGTCACGTCGTCCATGCCGGCTTTCTGGAGATGCTTCTCGACGAGGCCCTCCTCCTCCATGATCATCAACTGGATGTAGCCCAGCCCATACTGCTTGGCGACGCGCAACGCGTCCGCCTCGGCATGGGCTTCCGTGGCAACGCCGAAGCCCAAGGCGCCAACGGCAGTGAGTGCCGCGATCTTGTTCATTCTACTGCTTCTCCCTGATTGCTTCTGCAGGAAACCGGGCACCGGTCTCACCGGCACCCATGCCCCCTGCAACGTCGATCGGAGCGTCAGGCTGACCCTCCCAGCCGGTCGATCACCGCTCGGGCCACGGCCCCCGTACCGTCCTGGCCCCCGATGTCGAAGGAGCGTACCGCACCCGAGCCGAATGCCGCATCGACGGCCATGCGCACTTCCTCGGCCGCAGTGATGCAGGCATCGCTGCCATGGCGTGTGCCCAGCCACTCCAGCATCATGGCGAGCGACAGGATCATGCCAGTCGGGTTCGCGATGCCCCGGCCGGCGATGTCCGGCGCACTGCCGTGGCTCGGCTGGAACAGGCCGTGCTCGTCGCCGATATCGGCCGATGGCGCGAACCCCATCCCGCCGATCAGTCCGGCGCCCAGGTCAGAGATGATGTCGCCGAACAAATTCTCCATCGGCAGCACGTCGAAGTCCCAGGGGCGGCGCACCAGGTCGAGCGCCATCGCGTCGATGTAGTGGTGGCGCGCCTCGACCTCGGGATAGCCGGCCGCGACCTCGTAGAATACCGAGCGCATGAAGGCGAACGACTTGAACACGTTCGCCTTGTCGACCAGCGTCACCGTCCCCTTGCGGCCCTTGCGCTTGCCGCGCGTGGCGGCGAGATCGAAGGCGAAGTGCGAAAGGCGCTCGGTGACCGCGCGGGTGATCACCATCGTGTCGCGGGCCAGCCGATTGTTTTCGATGACTCCCTTGCCGCGCGAGGCAAACATGCCTTCCGTGGATTCGCGCAGGACCACGAAGTCGATGTCCCTGGCACGCGGATCGCTCAAGGTGGCCGGCACGCCCGGCACGGCACGGATTGGCCGCACGCCAGCATAAAGCCGCAGGCGGAAGCGCAGGTCGAGCTGCGGGGCGATTTCGGTGCCATCCTCGTAGCGGATGTCCGGCCAGCCCATGGCGCCGAACAGGATCGCATCGGCCTTCTCCGCGGCCTTGAACGAAGCCTCGTCCAAGGCGGTGCCGGTTTCGCGGAAATGATGGGCGCCGCCCTGACGCACGTCGCGGTGGAAGCCCAGGCCATGCCGACGCTCGACCGCGTCCAGCACTGCCAGGGTCGCGTCCATCACCTCAATGCCGATGCCGTCCCCGGGCATGACGGCGATGTTGAAGGCATTCGACTTCATAGACGGCTCAATCCGAACTTGTTGATGATGTCGAGCAGGCCGATAGCGGCGCGCTCACGATGACGGCGATAGAGCTCCCGCGCCCGCTCGGGCTCCCCGGCCAGGATCGCTTGAAGCACGGCGCGATGCTCCCGGGTGGATTCGACCGGCTTGGGACGAAGACGCAGGGTGAACATCCGCGCGCGGTGCGACTGTTCCCAGACCGTCATCACCATGGCCGCCAGACGTCGGTTGCCGCACAGGTTCACCAGGGCGAAGTGAAAGCACTCGTCGGCCTTGGCCCAGCCGAGCAGGTCATCCCTTTCCAGGGCCGCCTCCATGGCATCACAAGCCTGGGCCAGAGGCGCCACCTCCTGCGCGGTGGGGCGTCGTGCGGCGAGGATCTCGGTGGCGGCAGGCTCCAGGCTGGCGAGCACCTGGTAGATCTCGCGCATGTCGTCCGGCGAGATCGGCAGCACCCGCATGCCGTGGCGCGGTACGACCTCGACCAGCCCTTCACGGGCGAGCCGCATCAGGGCCTCGCGGACGGGAGTCCGCGACATGCCCAGATCGTCGGCCAGGGTCTGCTCCAGGACCTGGGCGCCAGGGGCATACTCGTTGTCGAGGATGCGCCGCTTCATCTGGTCATAGGCGGTCTCGGCGGCGCGGCGGCTGCCGCGAAGGTCTGGATCAGTGATCGAGGCATCCACCATCATATGCGGTAGCGTATACGTTATCGGACGCAAGACAAGCGCCATCGGCGCTCGCCATGTGGATCGGTCCGAAAAGGATCAGGCCGCGGCGCAGGCGGGCTGCTCCAGGAGCTCCAGCTGGGTTACGGTCTTGCGCAGCACCATGCCGGCGACGGCTGCGTCGAATTTCAGGAAGTGCGGCGAGCGGACGTGGGCCTGAAAGGCGGCCTCGTCGTCGTAGATCTCGTAGAGGATGAACCGCTCCTGCTCACCCACAGGGTTGCAGACGTCGAACTGGCGGCAGCCGGGTTCGTCGGCGAGCGACCGCGCCGCGTTCTCGACCATCAGTTGCCGGAAGCGGGCCGTATCGGCGGGTGCCACGACGAACTCGACGATGATGATGAAAGGGGACATCAAGAGGTTCTCCGGGATTCCCAGTAGTACTGCGCGACCTGGTCGAGGTGCGTGGCCATCGCCTGTGCCGCTTCATCGGGTTGGTGCGCGGCGATCGCCTCGAAGATCTTCTGGTGGGCAGCAAAGGCATCCTGCATGGAACCCTCGGCCCTGACCGTGGCCAGGCGCTGCTCGGACAGCCATTCGACCGCTGCGGTATGCATGGCGATGAAGAGCGAATTGCCTGAGATCTGGGTGATGCGGAAATGGAACGCGACGTCGGTGCGTGCGAACTCCTCGAAACTGTCCGCCATCGCGCGCTCGTTCTCGGTGAGCGCAGCGGCCAGCTCCGCAATGTCGGTATCGTCCGCCTGCTCCGCCGCATGGCGCGCCATCAGACATTCCAGCATGCGCCGGGCCTGCTGGAACTCCCGTACGCCTTCCGGGTGAGCGAGGAAATGCCGAGCCGCGCCCGACAGCTCCCTGACCAGCCGCTCCGCCGAGGGGCGGGTGACATAGGCGCGCTCGCCGTTGCGGACCGCCACGAGGCCCATGCGCTGCAGCGCGAACAGAGCTTCACGCACCGAGGGACGTCCGACACCGAACATCTCCATCAGTTCGCGCTCCGATGGAAGGAGATCGCCTGGTGCCAGCTTGCCCTTGAACATCATCTGCTCGAGGTGCTCCACGATCTCCTCGTAGAGCTTGCGGCGACGCACGGGCCGGACGGTGAACTCGCTCATGGCGATGCCGCGGTGGTCAAGCGGCGCCGGAGGCGACGAGCGGCACATCAAAATGCTCGCTCATCTCCCGAAGCTCCCGGAATACCCCGCCACCCAGCGGAATACCCGCCGCCCGCCGGGCCTGCAGGGCCAGATGCTCACGCTCGCCCGGTACATAGATCCGCTCGACGCCCGGTGCCTTCTTCGCCTCGTGCATGTCGCGGATCGCCTTGCCGATGCGCGTCCGGTACGCATCCACATCCTCGAAGGAGGCAATCGGCAACACGCCGAACAGGTGGCCGACGTTCTGGGGCGTCTCGGTCTTGTCGTACATGTGGGTCACTTCCGAGCCGAAATAGGCGCCGGACAGCATCGTGCTGAGCAGGCCCACCGTGAAGGTGAGCGCGTAGCCTTTCGGCCCGCCCACCGGCAGGACGAAGCCCTTCAGCGCTTCCACGGGATCAGTGGTGGGAAGTCCGTCCGGCCCGCTTGCCCAATCGGCGGGGATCGGCGTGCCTTCCTTGGCGGCGACAATGATCTTGCCGCGCGCGGCGATGCTGCACGCCATGTCGAGCACGATCGGAAAGTCCCGATCGGTTGGAAATGCCACCGCGAACGGGTTGTTGCCCAGGGTCGCCTCGGCACCCCCCCATGGGGTCATGTGGTTAATGCCACCGATGGTGAACACCAGCCCGATCATGTCGCGACGGGCCGCCATCTCGGCATAGTAGGCCGCGGCACCGAAATGGTTGCTGTTGCGGACTGACACGAAGGCGCAGTCGCCCTCGCTCGCCTTGTCGATGGCGATCTCCATCGCACGTACGCCGACCAGCTGGCCCATGCCGTTGTCGCCATCGACTACGGCGGTGGTCCGGGTCTGGCGGACGATCCTGATCTGCGGGCGAGGATTGCTGCCGCCGTCGACGATCCGCTTCACGTAGATGGGGAAACGCACGACCCCATGCGATTCGACGCCACGCAAGTCGGCCTCGATCAGATTGTCGACGATGAGGTTCGCCTCATCGCTTGGCACACCCACCTTGTGCAGAACCTCCACGCAGAATGACTTCAGTGCCTTCTCCGCGACGATCACGTTCTGCGTTTCCTCGCTCGCCACTCCAACACCTCCTGACTCTGTTCCACGCCCGGCCAAACGAGGGCCTTTTTTCTCAGCTGGGTACGAATTGACGCCGTTTGGTATAATAGGTACCTAGCTCTACCAGCAACCGGCTGTCCAGTCGGCAAGACAAGGGAGGAACTATGTCCGACGCAGGTCTTCATCCTGCCCGGAGTGCGGCCTTCGGAGAGGTGGAATGCTGATGACGGAAGCCAGGACGCACCAGGCCGAAGCCTTCCAGAGGGTCGATGCGACGCCGCTTCCGGTGCTGCTACAGGTCCAAGGAGTGACGCTGCAGTACAAGACACCCCAGCACCTGGTGACTGCCACCTATCGGGTCGACTTCGATGTCCATGAGGCTGACCGGTTTGTGATTCTGGGGCCCTCGGGCTGCGGGAAGTCGACCCTGCTCAAGGCGGTGGGTGGCTTCATGAACCCGGTAGAGGGCAGCATGCGGATCCGCGGCCGGGAGATCAGCGGGCCCGGCCCCGACCGGATGATGGTGTTCCAGGAATTCGAGCAGCTGATGCCCTGGAAGACCGTCCTGCAGAACGTGCTGTTCCCGATGAAAGTGTCCGGCAGGTTCAAGGGCGCGGACGCGCGGGAACGGGCGCTCTCGGCCCTGGCCAAGGTCAACCTGAGCAAGTTCGCCGACGTCTACCCGCACATGCTGTCCGGCGGCATGAAGATGCGCGTGGCCATCGCGCGGGCCATGGCAATGGAGCCGGACATCCTGCTGATGGACGAGCCGTTCGCGGCGCTCGATGCGCTGACCCGTCGCAAGATGCAGGAGGAGCTGCTGGGACTTTGGGACCAGCTGCACTTCACCGTCATGTTTGTCACGCACTCGATCGAGGAGGCGATCCTGGTGGGATCCAGGATCCTGGTACTTTCTCCGCATCCCGGGCGCGTACGAGCCGAACTGAACTCGACCGGGTTCGGCCACGGCTCGGTGGACCATCCCGATTTCGGCCGCCTGTCCAAGCGGATCCACGACTTCCTGTTCGAAGATGAGCTCGCGGTGGAGGTACGGTCGTGATGGCAACTCATGCTGCACCCGGCCTGCGTCCGGAGTACGAGCGGCAGCTTACCGACGCGAGTGACGTGGGCGAGGTCCAGCGACCGCTCTCGCTATCGGAGCGGCTATGGGGCAGTACCCCGTTCCGGCGGTTCGTGATGCTGATCGTGCTGGCAGTGGTATGGGAGTGCTACGCCCGCTTCCTCAGCAATCCTCTGCTCTTTCCGACCTTCTCCGAGACGCTCGCGACCTTCTGGCGTGATCTGGTCGACGGTCCCCTGATCAGCCGGACCTTCACCTCCCTGCAGGTGCTCGTCCTCGGCTACGGCGCAGGCCTCGCCCTGGCAGCGGTCTTCACGACGCTGGCGGTGTCGAGCCGGATCGGTACCGACCTGCTGTCGACGCTGACCGCGATGTTCAATCCGCTGCCGGCGATCGCCCTTCTGCCATTGGCACTCATCTGGTTCGGCCTGGGCATTCCCTCGCTGGTCTTCGTCATCATCCATTCGGTGCTCTGGGCGGTCTCCCTCAACACCCATAGCGGGTTCCGCTCGGTGCCCGAGACGCTGCGGATGTCCGGCCGCAACTACGGGCTGAGCGGGATCAGATACGTCATGCTGATCCTGATCCCGGCGGCGTTCCCGGCGATCCTGGCCGGCCTCAAGATCGGTTGGGCGTTCGCTTGGCGGACACTGATCGCCGCCGAGCTCGTGTTCGGTGTCTCGTCCCGCTCGGGCGGGCTCGGCTGGTACATCTTCGAGGCCCGCGCCGAACTGCTCACCGCTCAGGTCTTCGCCGGCCTGCTGACGGTCATCCTGATCGGTCTCTTCGTCGAGTCCGTCATCTTCCGGGCGATCGAGGCCCGCACCGTGCAGCGTTGGGGCATGCAGCGCTGATGATCGGCACGAACGGCAACAGCTTTATCAGGGTAAGAAAGCACGTGATTCATCAAGCCACGGCGCGCCTGCTCGGCGCCGCCATTCTCGCGGCCGGCCTGGTGTCGACGGCGTCCGCGGAGGTCAGCGAGATCAGAGCGGCCCGGCAATACGGGCTGAGCAGCCTGCCGCTCATGATCATGGAGGACCAGAAGCTGGTCGAGCAGGAAGCGGCCGCGGCCGGCATACCTGACCTCACCGTGTCCTGGGTGCAGCTGGGTGGGCCAGGTGCCATGAACGAGGCGCTGATCTCCGGCGACCTCGACATCGGCGCCGCCGGCGCGCCGTCGCTCATCACGCTATGGGACCGGACCAAGGGCTCTGCCATGGAGATCCGCGGCATCGGCTCCCTGGTCGAGATGCCGATGGAACTGCTGACCATCAACCCCTCCGTGAAGTCGATCCGCGACTTCACGGAGGACGACAAGATCGCGGTCACGACGATCAAGGTCTCCAACCAGGCCATGCTGCTGCAGATGGCCGCGGCTGCCGAGTTCGGGGAAGACGAGTACGATCGGCTGGACCCGCTCACCGTCTCCTTGCCGCACCCGGAGGCAATGGCGACGCTGCTGTCCGGCGGCGGCGGCGTGATCACCGCACATTTTTCGGCCCTGCCATATCAGTACATGCAGAAGAAGCAGCCGGGCGTGCACCCGGTCATCAGCAGCTACGATATCCTGGGCGGGCCCGCGACCAACACGGCCGTCTTCACCACCAGCCGGTTCCACGACGAAAGTCCCAAAGCCTACGCCGCGTTCGTGGCGGCTCTCGAGAAGGCAATCGATATCATCAATGCCGACAAGAGGGCAGCCGCCGAGACCTACAAGCGGATGTCTGGCAGCAGCGAATCGGTCGAGGATATCGAAGCGATCATTTCCGACCCCCAGGTGACGATGTCGCTGACGCCGCGCCAGACGATGAAGATGGCGACGTTCATGCACAAGATCGGGCGCATCAACAACGAGCCCGCAGCTTGGACGGACCTGTTCTTCCCGAACGCGGCGGAGCTTCCCGGAAGCTAAAAGCTCCTCACTCTCGACGTGCAATCCAGCCACCTCGGCTGGAGTATTATGTATAGCTGGGGGCGAGCTTTAGACGTTGGCTCGGTACACGCCGGTGGTCGATCAGGGACACATCGACCGCCGAGCGGATCCTTCTAAAGGTGGAGCGCTGCCCACTCGTTGACTTCAAGACGCGGCGATCGCTCCCTTACCGCGCCCGGTTTTCTTCGTTGGTGCTGCCAGCAAATGGGGCTGCACGACCTCGTACTCGCCGTCGATGACCTCACCGAGTCGAGCTTCGATCAGCTCGATGTCGCGGTCTTCGTGGTCGCTGCCAGCCTTCTCAATCCAGTCGGCAAAACGCTGCAGCTGCCGGCGTGCCTCGGGCCCGTCCAGCGGAACGAGGCAGGACCGCTCCACCAGGCTGAACATCATTGCCTGGCGCCGCACGATCCGCTCCACAGCCTTCTCGTAGCGCTCGGTACCTTCTGGGATGCGCCGCAAGTTGCCCATTGCCCAGAAGTTCTGGCTCTGCGCCTCCAGCCACTCCAGGCGTAGCGTATTGATCCGGCCAGCAGGGCTCTGGTCGAGCCGGACCGCATCCAGGTGCTTGGCAGCTTTGGCGGTGAGCAGCATTTCAGCTCCCTTCAGGGCGTTGCTGGTGCCGAAGGCGAGAGCAGGGCCTGACCGGTTCATGCCCGGTACCTCCGCATCATCAGGAGGTCGTTGGCGATCGAGCAGCATCCCCAGGTGTCGAGCCAGGCGTCCTGGTAGTCGATGCGCTCGAAGCGCGGTTCGTCCCGCTTCAGCCAGGCAATCGCCGTGGCCTTGGCCAGCAGTCCTTCCAGCGTGGTGGCCGGCAGGTCGATCATGCGCTCGGCAATCGCCAGGACCTTCTCGAAGGCGGCCTGGTTCTCGTCCTCGATCGCCTGCACGAAGTCCGGGCGGGCGTTGCGGGCATAAGTGGCCTCCTCGGCCTCCCAGGCCTGCTCCAGGGCGTCCCGGAGGCGGAGGAGCTCGGCATCCGGATGTCGCGGCGCTGGCGAGGGCTCAGCGATTGCGGGTGCAGCGACCGCGGCAACACCGATCGTCGAGGCTGTGCTGACGCGCTCGAGCAAGTTGCGACGGCTGGTGCAGGTGCGCATCACGCCAGATCCTCCACGACATGCCCAAGGGCCCGACGAACCAGCAGTGTTTCCTCTGCAGGCGACCCGGCCACCTTCCGAACCTGAGCCACGTCGAAGCGCAGTTCTTCTGCCAGGTCATAGGCCGCCTCGATCTCAGCGTGGCTGATCTCCTGACCATCCGTCATCGACCGGTTCAGCGCCTTCATCACCAGCACAAGCTGGTTGGCATGGCGCCAGGCCGTACCGGACAGGTCGTCCAGGGCGACGGCATCGACCTTGGAGAGGGGCCTCATGCCGGCACTCCCGTCAGCAGCATCCGCTCCACGTCTCGGAAGATGCTGAGCAGGATCGGGTGGTGGATGTCCTCCTCGTCCGGCGCGTCTGCGAGCAGGTCGTTGGCGAGCGCCGCCTTGATCTTGAGGTCGTCCCTGCTGGTCGAGCGGCACTGCGCGATCCGCTCCTCGACGTCGAAGATTGGCGTCCACAGGGCGTCGAGCGCATCCCCGTCCTGCTGGACGAGCAACTGGCGCCGCCTGGCCAGCAGTGCCTCGCGCTCTTGCCAGCAGGCGGCGATGGTGGATCCGGCATGGCGGACGGGCGCGGCCGCTGTGACGCCGATCACCGGTGCGGCGGCGATGCCCGCGAGCAGTGTGCGGCGGGAGGTGGTATGGACGTGTTCAGCCGACGACATGGAGTAGCCTTCCAAGTCAGAGGTCAGAGCCGGGACCAGGTTGCCGCCTTGTCTCGGCTCGCCTTTGGTGTTATCACGTTGTCATGTCTACGTCAATTCGTGATAACACGAAAACACCGAAGAAGCGCCCCGATGCGACGGGGACGCTGGTGGGTGTGCGGCTGCAGTCTGACGCACTGGCAAAGTTGGATTGTTGGCGGGCTGCTCAGCCAGACGTTCCGACCAGGCCTGAGGCGATGCGTCGGCTGTTCGAGGCTGGCCTGAAGGCTGGAGAGACGATTGTTTCCGGTAGCCCTGTGGCTGACGAGGAAAATAGCCAGGGGCATTCCAGGTAATTTTCGGTGATGCTCAATGTCCTTGCTACTCGCATTGCCCCTTTTGGTGCTCGCAGCCGACGAGTCTGGCGAGATCTCAGACTCCGAGAAGCAGGTTCAGATGGCCTATAGGCTGTGCGAAATGTTCGACAACACAGGCCTCAGTTCGGAATGCGAGGTAGGCGGCCTCAGTATCGACGTCACGCTCGATATGAACAGCGGAGAGGCGCGAGGCCTCTGTCCTACCTTGGTCAAAATGCTCAACGAACGGAATGACGCGTTCAAAGGCAGCGACTGGAAGATTCGGATCTTCTCGCCGTATGGGGAGCGCCCGATTGCATCTTGCCGGATAAAATGACCAAGCGCTTGGACCGTTCGCGATCTTGCTCGGCGTGCGAATGTCGGCACGACCACGATCGTACGCCGCGAAACGGGACATGCGCAGACGATCCCTGCTACGCTTGCTGCGATTCCGCGTGCTCTGGAAGAGGCTGGCGTCGAGTTCATCGAAGGTGGTGTACGGCTGCGGGAGACGCCAAGCCAGAAGCAGCCCGTGCCTTCGGCTGAGAAGATCACTGAAGTTCTTCGGTAATCAAGCGCCTTATTGGCGAGGTCGAGGCGGTGTGCATGCTGAGCTGCAAACTACTGGGATAGGCGGATGACAAACTTGAGCGATCAAGCCACCGGTGAACAGCCTGAGAACCAGGAGCTGACTGGTGAGATTGAACTGCACTTCGCCTACTCGCTGATGCTGAAACCTAACAGGGACCGTGCAGGCGTCATCGTGCAAACGCACGACATCCCGTACGCGGTCAGCATAACGGGTATACCCCGTTCAGAGTTCGGCAAGCCTGCTACGCTCACATGGGCACTGCACCAGGCGGAGACAAAGTTCCTGAATGATGTGCCTCGTCTTCATCCTCGCCATCAGCTAGTCAAATGGGTAGTTCGAGAGAAGGGGAAAAAACAAATTCTAAGTAGCTTTGGCAATTATTTTCCAATAAGCTGAAATTATCCTGCTACTGTGTTCTGTCTTTCATATACTGCGTACACTTGGTTTCGGTCAGCTGACAAGATGCGGATCATTTTGACGGTCTGTACCATCTGGCGCTGCTCAATTATATTCCTCAGCTTTTGATGTGCCTGATCGATTGCCTCGTTGGTCACCGCGGTGCCTAGCCCCCTCAGTAGAACAGTTACAGGCTCCGCAACGCCGGTGAGGACAATCTCGCCAAGTATCTGCACTACTGCATCCGCCTCAACGGCGGTCTCCATCATAGCATCGGTCACCTCTTCTGTGTAGAGGAGGGGCAGAATGTCTCCCATCGCAAGCGCTGATACGAGCGTATGAAGTAGCCGTGTTTCCGCTTCAAACTCATGTTGGCGATCAGGATGCCAGACGCCCGGTTTGCGTAGCGAATGATGATGGAGCGATCCTCGTACATCGACTAAATGATCAAGCAGGTCTTCATCCGTCATATTAATTAATCTATGCCCGTTGAAAATCTTGCTAAGCGGGACCTTCATGTCCTGACGAACGTCTGGCAGTACCTTGCGAATGCGCGAGCTACCACGGAGCCTTTTTTTGACTTCAGCGGACTTGGAAAGTCCTGGTGCGAACAGGGTTTCTAGGTAGAAAAAGAAATCGTAGTATGCTTCGATGTATTGCTCACGAGCCAAATCACTCCTACCTCTGCGTATGAAATTCAAGGCAGCCTCTCGCTCCTCGATCTGAGGGGCTACAATCATCGCACGGACAAAATAATCAAATGACATGGCGCTGGGCTGCTCAGCCAGACTTGGAATTCTCTTCCTGCTGAAAGACGTCACAGTAAGGCTCTTTTCTTCCTCTTCAGTCTCTGCAATCCATACGATGTTCAGGCTGTCAAAATCGATCTCTAGTAACATAAAGGGAGTCAAGAGACCCTGGATGGCACGAAGCCTCCTTTCGATTACATCTAGTTGAGCGAACACGCCTAGATTGATGTTTGCTGCTACCGCAGGGTCGTCGCTCTCCGTCATGGTGGGAGGATGGTCACCCGTTTTTGCCCTAACTTGAACCGTGACCTTGTCAATAAGACCACCGGTTGTGTGCCAATCAATATGAAGACCTTCCAGATCGATTGGCCACAGTTCGTCCACGAGAGCGCTTGAGCGTACATGGTATTCGAGTTTGACCAGCATGACGTCCTCCGGATGCGCGCAGGCAAATGTACCTGTTGGGCCAATCCTGTAGTCTATCCAGTCAGGAGCTAAGCACCGTCACGCTGCCTCTTCCTGGTTGCGTACCCTTTGTCTGACAGCCGGTAAGCCCCATATGCAAGAAATTGCCAAGGCATAAGCCTCGCTGCCGGTAGATTCGATCCTCGTCACCTTGTCGCAGCCGTGCAGGTCGACGATCCACTTCCGGTAGTCGTATCGCTTGTAGACAAGATTCTAGGTTGCAATCTTCGCCGGTGCCGAACCATGCCCACTTCCGGTCAGATCCGTTTGCTTAGTTGCTCTGCCTCCCGCACCAGCCGCGCCACCCGCTGCCGCAGTTCCTGCATCTCCTGTGTATACTGGCCCGTGCGATAGTGCCTGATGGCGGCGCCAATGGAAGCCCCCGCTGTCTTTCGTTCCTCGCAGCCTGAGGTTTCCTGAAGGTCCCTTGAGCAGCGCAAAACTGGGGTTTTCTCAGGTTCGACTGGTGCCGGTTGGCAATCAGCAAGTGTTACAACCAATTGTCCTTCCCCACAGTTATTCCTCCAGGCCTGAGTTTTCCTGAGGAAATGGGCTCAGCCAGCCTTGGCACGGACGGCAGCGATGAGCTGTGCAAATGCGCGCTGCCTGCTCGAGGAGCGCAGTGTCAGCACCATCTCGTTGGATAGGGTCGCCTGCAAGCGCCACTCCCAACCTGCCTTTTGTATCCGCCGGGACCATATCGACCCAGAACCGGACGCCCTGCTCCCGCAGCCGCCGCGCTAACTCACGACAATCCTTCGGCCACACCGCCACGCGGGTTGCATGGGGCGACAGGCCATTCGCGATCAGGCTCGTGCTTGTCGAACCACAACCGCCACTCCACCTCAGCGGCTTGATCCGTTCAGTCTGTTGCTCAGTCCAGGACCCGCCGGCGCGGCAGGAGATAAATTCCCTCCGGCAGCTGGCCCCGTACCGCCTCGATACGGAAGACGGCCTTGAGGTTGCGTGCTGCCGTCACCTCGCCTGGGTCGCCCGCCGCCACCACACGGCCCTGATCGAGCAGAACGAGGCGGTCGCAAAAGCGCACCGCCGCAGACAGGTCGTGCAGGACCACGAGGACGGTCGTGCCGCTGCGTGCCAGCGACTGCAGCCGCTCCATCACCTCGAGCTGATGGAAGGGATCGAGGCCGGCGGTCGGCTCGTCGGCAAGCAGAATGGCAGGTTTGCCGGCCAGGGCCCGGGCCAGGAGGACGCGTGCCCGCTCCCCACCGGACAGGGTGTCGACTGTGCGTGCCGCCAAGCCCGTACAGTCCGTGGCGGCCAGGGCTTCGGCGACCGCCGCGCGATCCGCTGGTCCTGGACTGTTCCAGCCCCGCCGGTGCGGCAACCGGCCGAGCATCACCAGGTCGGTGACGCTGAGCCGCCAGTGGACCCTGTGGGCCTGGGGCAGATAGGCGAGCTGCCGGGCGCGGGCCCGAGCCGGCCAGTCAATGAGGGCACTGCCGTCCAGCCTCACCTGGCCCTGCTCCGGCCGGACCAAGCCTGCTAGGCAGCGCATCAGCGTGGTCTTGCCCGCACCGTTCGGGCCGATCAGGCCGGTCATCCCGCCCGGCCCGAACGTGGCACTCACCTCGTCCAGCAGCCGGCGGCCGCCGCGCAGGAAGGTCAGCCGGTCGGCGACCAGATGGCTCACGGCGCATTTCTCGCGGCGCGCAGTACCAGGAAGAAGAAAAACGGCGTGCCGACTAGGGCGGTCACCACGCCCAGCTTCAGCTCCTGGCCCGGCGTGACCAGCCGCACCAGGAGGTCGCTCGCCAGCATCAGGCAGGCGCCGCCCAGTGCGCTCAACGGCAGCAGCCGTGCCGGCCGGTGGCCGACCAGCGGGCGGAGCAAATGCGGAACCACCAGGCCGACAAAGCCGACCAGACCGGTGACGGCGGTGGCCGCACCCACTGCCAGGGCCACGCCGGCCAGCAGGACCAGGCGGAGCCGGGATAGGTCGAAGCCCAGGCTGGCCGCGGCATCCTCGTCCAGGCTGAGCGCGTCCAGTGCATGGCTGGTGGTCAGGAGGCACGCCCAACCGGCCACCGTGAAGGGCAGGGCCAGCCAGATATGGTCGAAGCTGCGGTCGGCCAGCGAGCCCATCAGCCAGAAGGTGATCTCGGTCGCGGCGAACGGGTTGGGGGAGAGGTTCAGGGCGAGCGAGGTCAGGGCACTCGCGAAGCTGCTGACCGCGACACCCGCCAGGATCAGGCCGAGCGTGGCGGTGCCCGCCAGGGCCTGCACCAGCACGACGCCCAGCACCGCGCCCAGGATGCCGGACACCGGCATGGCCAGCGGCAGGAGGGTGGCGAGGCCGGAATAGAAGGCCAGCACCGCGCCGAAGGCAGCCGACGCCGACACGCCGACGATGCCAGGCTCGGCCAGGGGATTGCGCAGATAGCCCTGCAAGGCCGCGCCAGCCAAACCGAGGCTGGCCCCGGTCATCGTCCCCAGCAGGGCCCGGGGCAGCCGGATTTCGATCAGGATCAGCCAGAGCGGCCCGTCCGGGTCGGCCAGCAGGCCTTCCAAAAACGCCAGGGCCGGCGTGGCCGGCCCCAGCAGCAGCGAGCCCGAGAACAGCAGGGCCAGCAGCAGGACGAGGCCCGTCCCTAGGGCGCGGTCGCTCACCGCAGCCGGTCCCGTGCCCGGGCGAGCAGGGCTACGGCGTCTGCCGTCTGTGGCAGACCGCAGGTCCAGAGCGCTTCAGGCATCCGGATGCGCCGTTGTTCCGGCAAAGCGGCGCGCAGGGCCGGATGGTCGAGCAGGGCCTGGGCCAGCGACGGTGCCCCACCCGGCATGGTGCCGCTCACCACCAGATCGGGCGCTGCCAGCAGCACGGTCTCGAGCGGCAGCCGACCATAGGCGTCGATCCCGAAGGATGCCGCCAGATTGTCCAGCCCGGCATGGCGGAGCACGTCACCGGCCAGGGTGGCCGGGCCTTCGGTCCAACCGTTCGCCTGGAACAGGACGGCGCGCGGCCGTGGCTGCGAGCCGGCAGGGGGTGGCACCGCCGCCAGGGCCGCGTCGAATGCTGCCGCCATAGCCCGGCCGCGCGCGGACTCCCCCAGGAGGTTCGCCACTTCCAGGATCTGCGCTCTGGCCTCGGCCAGGCTCGTCACGGGCGGCAGCGCCACCACGCGCCGGCCGAGCCGCGCCAGCAGTGCTGTCGTGGTGCTGTCCGTGAAGGTGCTGGTCAGCACCAGGTCCGGGTCCAGCGCCAGGATCTCCTCGGCCTGACGGTGGTTCAAGTGCAGCCCCTGTGCCGGTTCTGCCAGCGCCGACATGGCGGGATCGGCC
>NZ_WUJP01000911.1 GCF_009806515.1 Geminicoccus flavidas
GCGAGATAGCTCACCGAAGCGATCCGGTCGCGCCTGGCCAGCAGCAGCACGAGCTGGTCGCTGCACAGGTTGAGCGACACGATCCGCCGCGGCGGCTCCGCCGCCCCAAGGCCTGGCACCAGCAAGAGCACCAGGAGGCTCAGGAGGGCAGGGCGGATCACGTCGTCCCGCCTCCCAGGCTGACGCGCATGCCGGCATAGAAGGCGATGCCCGGAGAGCTGTAGCTGAACACTTCCTCATATCGTTCGTCGAACAGGTTCTCGACCCGGCCATAGAGTTCGACCCGGTCGGTCAGCGCATAGGCGCTGAACAGGGCGACCAGCGTGTAGGAATCGAGGTCGACCGTGGTGCTGGGTGTGGCGCTGACGAACTCGTTGTCGACCTGGCGGCCATTATACTGGATCCCGATGCCGAGCTGGACGCGGTCGTTCAGGAAGCGCTGGCTCGCCTGGAGGCTGCCGACATGGCGCGGCCGGCGGACCTCCTGCCGGCCGTCCGGGTCCTCGGCATCGGTATAGGTATAGGCCGCGCGCAGGCTGGCGCCCGCCCATGGCTCCGCCGTCATCGCCAGCTCGATGCCCTGACGGCGGCTGCGGCCCTCCTGGTTGACCACCGTACTGAGGAAGGTGACCGGGTCGAACGCGGTGACGATCTCGTCCTCCAGGTCGGCGTGGAAGTAAGTGAGATCGGCCACCAGCCGTCCGTCGAGGAAAGGCTGCTCGATACCGATGTCGAAGCCAGTGGATTTCTCCGGCTTCAAGTCCGGATTGCCGACGAAGCTGTCGGGAAAGAAGCCGAACTGCTCGTAGAAGGTCGGGTTGGTGACCCCGGTGCCGAAGCTGCCGTGCAGCCGGGTCCCGACCGTCGGAACCAGGTAGGCTGCCGTCAGCCGCCAGGTGGTCGCGTCGTCGAACCCGCTGTTCCAGTCCTGGCGGACGGCACCGGACAGGAACAGCCGCTGCCACAGGCCCAGCCGGTATTCGCCGACCAAGCCGGTCTGCTCGCGATGCCGCTTCTGGTTCTCCGGCGCATCGGGCGCAGCGCCCATGTTCTCGAAGGTCTCGCGGGCGTGCTCGGCCAGCAGGATCAGGTCGTGGGTGGCGTCCACGAAGCCGGGCGTCTCGAAGCGGTAGCTGCTCTGATAGTCGAACCGGGTGCGCCGGCCGTCATTGCCCCCGGTCCGCTGGCCGTCGACATAGTAGCGATAGTCGATCTCGGTGAGGTTCGCGCCCAGCGTGTGGCGCCAGGCACCCTCCATGAGGTCCAGCGTCGCCTGGGCGCGCCCGGTGAACTGGCTGGTCCTGGTCTGCTCGTCGCCGTCGATCACAAGACCGTTCGTCGGCGTGGGCGGGAAGGCGAAGTCCTGCGGATCGGTGTCGGTGCGCGTGTCCGCGTGGCGGCCGGTGAGCGCGAGCTCGAGATTCTCTACCGGGCGATAGCGGAGATTGCCCTGGAGGGTGAGGTTGCCGGCACCGTCCTTCTCGTCGCCTTCGCGCGCGATGTTGAACCCCTCCGTGGTGAGCCCGGACAGGGCCAGCGCCCCGTCGATCCGGTCGCTGCCGCCGGCGATGCGGGCATTACCCAGGACCGTGGCGAACGAGCCGGTCTCGCCGGACAGGTTGGCTTGCCAGCCCTTCGTCCCCTTGCGCGTCACGATGTTGATGACGCCGCCGATCGCATCCGCACCCCAGAGCGCGCTCTGCGGGCCGCGCAGCACCTCGATCCGCTCGATGTCGCTGGCCAGCAGGGAGCCGAAGTCGAACTCGCCGCTGACCGGGTCGCCCGCCTCCACCCCGTCGATGATCACCACGGTCTGGTTGGCCTCGGCACCGCGGATCCGGACCTGGGTGGGCGTGCCGATCCCGCCGGACCGGCTCACCGCCACGCCCGGCACGTCGCGCAGGATGTCGGCCGCCAGCACGGTCTGGCGCTCCGCCAGCTCCTCGGCGGTGATGACGGTGACGCTGCTGCCGACCTGCTCGGCCGGCACGGCGATGCGGCTGGCACTCACCACCACGCCCGGCAGGGCGAGCGGTGCCTCCTCGGCCAGGGCCGGTGCCTGGCTCAGCAGCAGGACAAAGATTGACGCCGCGCCGGCCAGGCGCGCTGCATCGGATGCGATGACCATGATGCGTTCCCCTCGATCGGGACGAACCGAGGGCATGGGCGGCAGACCGGCGAAGCGGGCCACCCATGCCGATGGATGGCCGTCCGAGGGCGGCAGACCGGTGCGGGCGCTGCCCGCTGCGAGACTTACCTTGTCCATGTGCTGCACGGATTCCCGCCCTCGATACGACCAGCGCATCGCCGCGAACGGGTACCCGTCCCACACCCGCCACCCGCAGGCATGGATAAGCGATACTACCGTCGGCAGGTCTCCTGGCTCACGGGTCGTCGCTGACTTCCGGCCTTCCCGGTTGCCCAGTGGCCATCAAAGGGAGATCAGCTCGCCGCTCACAGTTACGGGGGTAGCCAGGGCTCGCGATTAGCCGCTGCTTCGGCCAATGCTCCCTGTTCCCTCTTGCCTCCCCTTTCGGGGAACCGTCGGCGGGCGAACGATAGGGAGAGGTGGAGGGTTCAGCAACATCGGAGAGCCACGAAGGGCGCGCTTAGCTCCCGTCGCCATCACGGCCATTCGACCAAGCCTGTCCCTGAGATCCATCATGCGGCGGAGGCGGTCGCCTTCTGCCCGCCTCGCCCTCTCAGTAGTCCACACAAAGCAATGCCGCTTATTCTCATTCGGCTCACAGTCGAGTAAAATGTCGTCAGTGACCGCAGCCTACAGAAGAATGCAAACTATCAATACTGGGACAACTCGGTGTTTTTAACCGTGGCTTTCCAGCAATTGTATCTAACTCGACAGGCTGCGGGCGATGTTCTTCAGCCGTCTGTAAGCAGGATCATAAATCACGATAGGATCTGCCTTCTGGCAAAGAGAAAGGACCTCCATCAGGTCACGTGGTATGGGGTGAACTTGTGGTCCGTGAGAAGAAGCCGGCTTAAGGATTGCATTTAGCAACTTGAGAAACGCCCATGGATATCGAGAAGGGATGTTCATTTGATGCTCTTCAGTGAGCATCCAACTGCGAATGTCGTAAATCTCGTAAGGTACAAGAACATCCACAACCAAATCCACAGCCTCGGAGAAGGCTTCTCGAGTTGCGCAGATCATCTGGACGAGATTCTGTGAGGTATGCTTGTCCCGGCAGTCTAGGTCCGGCGGCCAGATCGCTTGGAAGAATGGGGCAAACACCTCACGCCACCGCTGCGCGCGGTCGGTGGGTTCGTCTTCTGCGTCTTCCATCCAGCGCCAGAGCATCCAGGACGCGTGATGGCGAACCTCAGGAACCGTCGAGGCGAGCGCCGAGCGAACTTCGATTGGCTTGATGTCGAACGTTTGGCCGTTCGGCAAGAAGGATGAAATTGCTGGAATAAGAAGATTGTGTGCTAAACCCCGAGCCTCACTTCGCGATGTTGGGGCATCGGAAAACAGGGACAGCAGTGCCGGCTTGAGGGCGTTGAACAGTGATGCATGGCATGGAACCACGCCACGGAGGCGAGCCCCCCAAAGCGCATTAGCCTCGCCGTCTCCTGCAAAGAAGCGCGGCAAGAGCTGTTCCTCGATTGGTGCCGGCGCGATGTGGTGGATCCATGGCAGAACACGGGCGAGATAGACTCGAGCCAGTGTGCCGGCGCGACCATCGGCGTTAAGAACCCGCTGAAAGCGCTGAGCGAGCAGTGGGCCGAAGCCAGTATCAGGTGCTGGCTTCGCTTCACTCAGCATGTCACATAAAAGTTCCGCTAGCATTCCGCCTGGTTCGTTGATCGCATCATTGATGTCAATTAAGCCCGGTGAAGGTGCTTCTTCAGTATTTGAGTATACACAGTCAGCAACTTTGTCCCACAAAGAAATAGCTATATTGGATGGATTCATTCCGTGTTGGGAGAACTGTGAGCGACAGTTTCTTAGCCATCTGAGCACGGCGGCAGCAATCTGCTTTACCTGCTCTTCCGGCATCCGCAGCACCCAAGCGGCTAAAGTCTGCTGCAAATCTACACGAGTGACATTCCATGCCGTGCAGAGGAGTGCCGGCCAAGCTTCGATGTTCCAATCTCCAACGGCTGCGTTGACCGTGAGACTGCGGAGCGCCCGTTCCGGGTCTGCCTCACAGAAGAGCCGCCACACGTTCCCTTGCTCGAAGTGGTTCTCGGCCTGAAGGCGCATCGCGACACGCACTAGGTCAGCATCTTCGACGCCGTCGAGAGTCTTAAGATCGCCACGAGGCCCTTCGATTGAGCTGGTCCAGCTCCAGAAGTCATCCCTGTCGCCTGGTCCAGCTTGCCAAGCTGGATAGTTATCCTGCAGCGTGGCCAAGGTGCTCAAACTTTCGTCGGCAAGGGGCCCGCCCATACTCCGGATCCGCGCAAGCCGCTCAAAGATCGAATGGTCTCTCATCGACACCCATTCAGCCTCGTCTCCGAACGCATCGGGCTCGAACAGGCTACGCGGAACGCCCGCTCGAATTCGGACCTCGATGGCTTCACGCTCCTTCAAGTCAAATTCTCGCCAGCGCTCTACCATGAGCCGCATCACCTCGCGCCTGAGGCCGCGCATCCAGAAATCGTCATCATTTAGACCTCGCAGAGTGGTCGCGACTTCGGTGGGGGTGAAAGCAGATGGTTCTGTCAGAGTGTGCAAGTAGAGGCGGCGGATCAGGCAGAACCCGGATGCAGCCCAGATGGCTGCAAATCGCTTTGCCTCCGGAGCGGCTCTTAGTGCAAGCCGCTGCCAGAGATCCGCGGCCATTCGGATAATCGGCATAAAGCCGCCGCGGTGCTGATTCTGCGGATGATCGGCTATGGAAGGCACATCGAAACTGGCTCTATCCAGTCCCTCAAGAAAACCTGCATCATCGGCTTCCTCAAGAGCCTGCTCTAGGGTTCTCCAGATGGAGCGTAGCAGTGCAACCTCTTGGTTGTCCTGCGGCCACTCCTGCAGGACCTCTTGTACCCTCGGCGCGTGATCTGGAACCTCAAAGTCGATGTCTACCAAGCATCTGAGACGCAGTGAATCATCGTTCGAATCTGCTAAGCCGGGCCATTCATAAGGTCTACGGATCTTGAGCTGTGGCCGTAAGGCATGCGCGATGGCTTCGCGGGTCTCATAGCCAAAGTCACGGGCATCAATGCGCCTGCGGATGTCATACCATCTACTTCGCAGGCTATGGATATGAGCATGAGCCGCTCGCGCAATTAGACGCCATGCCTGCCGCTCGACACAAAGTGAACCTAGTTCGCGCTCAAGTGTCCGCTCGATGATGGCCCAGGTTCGTTCGTCCTTCAGTTGCGCTTCAGCACAGGCACGGATCATGTTCGCTTCACTGAGGCGACAGGCGATCCATGGGCCGGGTGAGGTTCCACCATCGGGAAACACACCTTGTGCTTTCAGCACCGGGATCCATTCTGGTGCCGGTGCAATCTCGGCTAGAATGCGTTCGGCATCATTGTGCCGGAGGAGCGACACGATCTGATCAAGGTCCTTGGTACTCGCTGTTGCCGGCATACCAGCTAAGAGTTCCGCAAGACGTCCTCTACGCCATGTCGTCGGATCTTCGGCGTAGGACCTCCATCTACGTAAAGTCTCGTAGAGGCGGGTGTGGCCGCCGTCATGGTCGAGCTCGTACAAGATTGGGTGGAGACCCTTAGCTCGCCATAACGCGGCTTGAACCTGCTCTGCACCTCGTTCAATGCCAGCGAATGCAAAGATCGCCTTCAAGTCAGGATAACGTTCGCGGTCCGCTTCCAGTGCCTCTAACAAGTACCGCATAGGCGGATCTTCTGCCTGGTAACCAACAATCACCAGGATGTGGGTACGTGCTAGGTCGTAGACGTAGCGCGAGGCCCATCCGCTTCGGAGGTAGGCATCACCAAATTCCGCGCTAGTAAGGATTAATTCGGTCTCTTCGAGGTCAAGGTCTTCGTCACGGAGACGTCCATGCAAATGAAGAACGCCACTGAAAGAGGCTGCCTTAGGGCGGGGCATCGCTTGGCAAGCATGGCTGCTCAGAGGCTGCCCGTTCACGTTGCGCCATGACTGCTCGAACAGAGTATCAAAGTTGGTCGTCAGTAGGCGAATTCTGCCTTCCTGATCGTGCGAGAGCTCCAGAAGGGCAAGATGATTGGATAGATCTGGGTTTGGTGGAGTAGTCAACGCATTTCGGACAGCCGTTCTGATACGGTCGCGCATGCCTTGAGAGGATCGAGTGTCGCCTGCTGCAAGACGCCGTTCGAGGCTGCGAATTACCCGATCATATTGCCCGTAGAGCAGCCCATCCTTCTCCATTCCAGCTGCTTCAGCCGGATGGCCGCGCCAATCTTCGCCCAGCTCGAGATAAACACGCTCGACCAAGCCACGGAATAGAGGCAAGCCAGCGCCTCTAGAAACGCCTGCTCCACATATAAAAAGTACATCGCCCCGCTCCTGGTCTGCAATCAAGCTTAGAGGCACGTCAGGGCCTTTATCAATGAATTGCAATGGAATTATCCTCATTCTGTCGGAGAAGATATGCGCATCTAAGGTGATAGTAGACTTATTCAGATAGATGCTAAACAATCACGACAAACTTCGCCGCCTCCCGCACCAGCCGCGCCACCCGCTGCCGCAGTTCCTGCATCTCCCTGGTGCGTCTGCCGGTGCGATAGCGGCCGTTCGCAGCACCCGTGGGAGCACCACTTCCTGGAGTTCCGCCATGCATGCGGCAGCGCTTCTTATGTCTGACTGCTGGCGCTCGGCACGCCAACCCGCTCCGCGTCTTCGCGCCGCAGCGGGGGCAATCCAGCATCGGCCAGCGTTGCATGGGGTTGATGTCCGATTCGTCCTTCACCCCCACCCCCAGTGGTTACGTTGCCGACGATCGCCTGGCCGCCGGCTTCCACCGTCACATGCTCGACCCGCACCGTTTGCTGGCCCTTGCCGCGGTGCTTGTTCAGCGTGTCGGTGAGCACTGCATAAGTCCGCAGCAGCTTGTTCGCGAGATTGAGCGCCGTCTGCCGTCCCTCGAAGGTCTGCCCCTCGATCGCCGCACGCCGGTAGCAGTCCATGGCTGCCTCGTGCGTCGCCACCATCTGGGCGATCAGCTGGCCCTCGATCGCGTCCTGCGGCGCCATCGCCCTCATCGTGGCCACGGCGGCATACTGCTTCCACTCCAGGATCTCCTTCGCGGGGTTGGTGCCGTAGTACATCCCCATGGTCACCTGGTTGAGCAGGTTGAACGTCGCCGCCCCGGAACTCAGCCCGGACACGTCTGGCCGGTCCTTCCAGTTCAGGACGTGGCGCTTCACGCTCGCCGCTTCGTCCATCGGTTGCGGATCCGAAGGCTGCGTGGCCTCCGGCTTCTTCCTCGCCATCGCGCTTCCTCAGTAGGGGATCTCGTCGTTCAGGTTGGCCATCGCGTCCTCATGCCGGCGCTGGGCCTCGAAGGCGGCCTTGTTCGCCCGCTGCTGGCGCCGCAGCTCGTTGGATGCTGGCGCGGACCGTGCCGGCCGCTCCTGCCGTTCCGAGGTACCAGCCTGACCGTTCTCCCGCCGCTCTGGCTCCGACAGGTAGAGGTTCCAGGTCGGGTTGCCGTGCTCGTCGTCGTCGCCGCGAAAGCCGATGACCCGGGCCTTGGCCAGCCAGCCGGTCAGGTAGACGTTGCCCTTGGCACTGGTGCGCTCGGTAAGCGTGGTCAGCAGCACCTTGGGTGCTTGGTAGGCGCTCATGGGCTTGTCTCCGCCGGCAGGACATTAGCCTGCACGAGCCAAGCATGGGCCTCCTCAGGCGGAACGTCCCAGGCGAAGGCGTATCCCTCCACGGCCGCGGCCTCGCTATACTGCTGGACAATCTCCTGCCAGAGGTGGCGATAGCTCTCGCCGTTTTCCGGATGGTTATTTGTCATAATCCGACTAGAGGGATGTGCGGCGGCAGTGGTCTGTCAGCATCCGGAGCATCTCCAGCTCATCGGCAGCGTTCCTCCTCGAGGATGTCGGTGACCGCATCGATGAACTGCATCATGCGGTCGAGCAGGGCAGGGCTGAGGCTGCGCAAGGGCGCGGTGATCACCGGCTGGCCGCCCACCAGGACGATGCCCCAGCCGCGGCGTCGCGCTTCGGCCAGGGCCGCGAGCGCATGAGCGCGCGCTGCCGGTCGGTCATGGCAGGAACTCCTGCTCTATCGCATCGAGCTCGCCGCGCAGCACGACCTCGCCAGGATCCAGCAACTCATCGCCGTGCAGAAGCAGGCCATGCAGCCGGTCGAGCAGATCCGGATCCGTCGGCCGCCTGCGGGTGTCGACCAGGATGCCGCTCGGCAGGGCCTCGACGCGCCAGCCCAGAGTGCGCGCCTGTTCGAAAACTGGAGGTGCGGTGGATGCTACCCTTGCTACCTCTGCTACCCGAGAAGCCGAAAAGAGGCCAAACCGGCCAGAAACACCGCCGGAAGGTAGCAAAGGTAGCGGGGTAGCAGGGGAGGGTCGCGGGGGCGCGTGCGCGCGCGCATGTGCGCGTCCGCGCGCGCGAGAGGTGGTGGTGGAGGAGAGAGAAGAAGAAAGACAGCTCTCTTCCTCTCTCTTCTGCGCCTCCCAGCACTCGGCCAGGCTCATGGCACGCCCCGCCACTCGGGGTTGACCATCAGCCGTTCTGCTCGGGCCTCTTTCACCACCCTGGCCAGCCCATGCTCGGTGAGCTTGGCGATCGCCGCATCCCGACGTTCCTTGGCCCGAACCCGTGAGGGCCCGAACTGCAGGATGCGCTTCATTGACGGTGCCTCGGGCTCTTCCATGGCCCACGACAGAAGCGCTTCCGCATCGGTTGCCACACCATCCCGGCCGATCATGCCGAACAGGCGCCTGGCTTCATGGAGATGCCATGCGGCGATCTCAACGCCGGCCTCCATCAGCTCCGGCCCGATCTCGCCGGCCGGCCCGTGCACCAGTACGTGCAACACCGCTGCGATCCGCGCCGCATGATCGCCCGCCTTGGCGCCGAAGTCGGTGAGATCGCCGAGCTCACCGCGGATGCCGAGCTCACACTCGACGTCGTCGAAGAAGGAGCGCCAGCGTTCGAACGCAGCTTGGCTCAAGGGCAACACCGGTGGCTTCAGCACCATCGGTAGATCCGCCTCCGGATCTACCGGCAGCGGCATCTCCAAGAGCTGCGTCAAGCGCTCGTCCCAGACGGCCAAGGCGGGGGTCTCGGTCGATCCCGGGCGATAGAGCCGGGTGCCCATGGTCGAGCGTGGCCAGGCGATCAGGAACCGCGCCAGGAAGCCATTCTCCCGGCTGACACCGTCACCGGCGGCCAGGAGCTTGCTCACCACCTGGGCCTGCATCATCAGGCTGGCAGTGAACCTGCGGCCGCGCAGCTCGACGCTCTCCCGGGTCGAACGCCGCCGGGTGAACGGGTTGCCGTCCCACAGTCGGTTCAGGAGCGAGAGGTAGCGGGTGATCGCCTCTTCGCTCATCCCATGGCCGCCGACCACGAGGCCACCTTCGTCGGACCATAGCGAGGAGGACGGCCACCCGTTGGCGAGATCGATCGATAGCGCCTCAGGGTTGGTGTCTTCCATGAACAGGACCGGTAGCGGATCCACGACCGGCATTGGCCCCATGCCCTGCAGCGCCGCCTCGAGCTCCTCCGTCTTGTCCCGCTCCTCCCGCTTGGCGGCGCCCACCGCCTTCTTGATTGCCGCGAGCAGGCCGTCCCGCTTGGCCGTCCAGATTGCCCGCCGATCCTTCTGCTGCTCGTGCTCTGCACGCTGGTTGGCTCGCCGGAGCTGCTGCCACTGCCGGATCGCACGGGCCATCCGCCGATCCGCCGTGGTCTTCCGCTCGCCACTCTCGGCGACCATGAGCAGGTTCAGCCCGATCGGGCCGACCAGGCTAGGCGTGCGCGCGACGTCAGCAAGGGCTTGGGTTGCCAGCGAGGCCGTCGCCAAAGCACTGCATGCCACCAGGGCCCCGGGCTGCTGGCCGTAAGCACACACGTCGGTGACGGCGTCCCGCATGATCCTCGGCAGGAGATGCAGCGGATACTCCAGAGGTCGCTCGTGATGGGCGAAGAGCGGCATCATCTCGGGCCAGGGTGCCTCGGCTGCCGCCTTCTCCGCTGGTGCTACGGCCCGTTCCTTCAGCTCGACGACATTAGCCACCACTATGCCACCTCGCGCGGATGAGCGGCGCCATAGGCCATGCCGCTGCGGATGGTGGGGAGCGCCTCCTTGGGGTGCAGTCCCATCTCGCGTGCCGTGAGCTCGAGGAGATCCGCCACCGCCTGACCATCCAGGAGGCCAGCGCCCACCAAGGATCCCAGCCGCACCGCGGACGCATGCAGCGCATGGTTGCGGCCGCCTTCCACCGTGCCGGCCAGCCGACGCAGCTCGTCGTCCAGGGCCGCGCGGGCATAACGGCCAGTGCGGTGGTCGATCCGGATCGGTGGTCCAGGTGGCGGGGGAGGGGGCGGCCGCAAAGCACCGGTCCACACCACCGGCAGAACGGCGACGCCGGTGTCCGGGTGGTGGATCCAGCACCGGCCGGGCGTTCTTCCCTCCAGCGGGAGGACAGCCAGCGCGGTGCCCGCACGGATCTCGATGCCGGGAGCGATGACCCGAGAGCGCAGGCCGCCTGGGTCCTGGAACAAGAGATGCCGCCCTCCGGATGGGGTGGTGCCTATGGCGGTCTGAGGCAGCGGCCCGAGGCGCTCCAGGAGTTCGGAGAAGGCGGTCTCG
The DNA here is from genome assembly GCF_009806515.1 of Geminicoccus flavidas. Classification (GTDB taxonomy): domain Bacteria; phylum Pseudomonadota; class Alphaproteobacteria; order Geminicoccales; family Geminicoccaceae; genus Geminicoccus; species Geminicoccus flavidus. The sequence goes on from NZ_WUJP01000911.1 coordinate 10,763, forward strand.
CCGGACGTGGCATGTGCACCGCCCGCCGTGCCCTCGATGTCCAGGCAGATGATCCCGGCACCGCCGAGATGGACCGCCAGCGCAGCTCGCGGCCATCGGTGCAGCCAGGCACGCTGCTCGTCCTCGTCCACGCTGGCTCGATCGGGCCAGGCCTTCAGAAGAGGCAGCTTGTCGGTCCCGACCGGCACGACAGGCCATTTGCGGCAGGCGCCGCAGAGCCTTGGGAGCGGATCGGTCATGTCATGCTCCCATCAGCTCGGGCCAGGCCCGAAACGCGGCGTCGATGTCCGAGGGCACCGCGAGCTTCTGAGCGGCGAGGCCCATGGCCAGAGCCTTGACGAGATCCGGGGAGGGCTCGGCGGCGAGAAGCGCCTGCACGCTCTCTGGGCGGATAACCGTGCCATCGCGGATGGCATCCACCACATCCTGGGCCCCACGCAGCCAGGCCAGGATATCCAGTGCGTGCGCTGGCTCGGCAGGCGTGATAGTAGACGTGCGGCATTGTTCCTGAGGGCCGGCTCCTGCAAGAGCTGGCCCTCCGCCGTTTCTAGGCAGAGGCATTGCATTGTTCCTTGCCGCGTCAGGCGGCCTTGGAGGTACGGGCGTCGAGCCAGGCGTTGAGGTCGGCGACGCGGTAGCCAATCCGTCGTTCGGACAGCTTCACGAAGCGTGGACCAGTGCCGGCCCAGCGCATCCGTCGCACGGTGACGATCGCCACCTTCAGGAGTTTCGCGGCCTCGATCTCGGTGACGACCGCCAGGGGATCAGTGTGCTCAGTCATCCTCGCCATTCCTCAAGTGCTCAGGCGAGTTCTTCTCTTATGCACCGTCCTTAGGTTTGTCTTGATGCGTAAATGGGGCGTTTGGCTTACGATTTCCGCCCTTGCTCCGCCGGACCTCGCCAGGCCTCTTTTTGGGCAGGTCTTCGAGCCAGTACCCGTTCAGGTATGCAGCCACCCGCATGTCAAAGCGGAGCCCTTCATCCGGTGCGATGCCTTCCGCACCCCTGCTGGGTAGCAGCACATCGTGCCGGTTCTCACCAAAAGAGGGAGCTCGACATTGATTCCAGCCGAGCAGTCGCGCCGCATCCTCAAGAAACGCCACACCTAAGCTATTATCCTTCGAGGCGTGCTTCTGGCATCCCCCTCGATCCGGCATCCAGCGCCGCCAAAGCGGCTCAATTGCCATATGTAACAGAACGCCTTGGATGCTGCCCCACTTCTTGCCACGGCCGCGACAGTACTTCGGCGGGTTTGCCTCTTGGTGGCGAGCCTCCCGCAAGCAGATATCCAGGGCGTCCCGCATATCGATGCGGAATGCCGGGATCCCGTCCTGGAGGTTCATTAAAGCCCAGTCCGGTTCTTCGAGGGTGGCTTGAAGATGGAGCTCTATCCTGCGGAAGGCCGCACGCCAGGCCGTAGGATTAGGGGCCGTCGAGAACCTGAGCCAGTAGGCTTCACACTGGGCAAGTGCCCGCTCCAATTCCGCGGCCCGTTCCGGGTGTGGCTCGTTGGAACCCGGGACCGGCTTCAGGTCGATCTTGTGGCGCGTGAGCAATCCCTCGATCGCGCCATGGTCGAATGTTCGTAGAGCGTGCACGGCATAGGGATGATGCTGCCATTCCTTCATGCCGGCCACGGCTCGCTTCTGCTTCCGTGCAGGGCTAGCGGTGGCATTCTTATGGGCAGGGGCAGCAATTTCCTCGGCCTTCGCCTTCAGCCTTCTCGGCCGTGGCGTCGGCTTCCCGGCGGTGGTATCTGCCATCTCGCTGATCCTTCAGCATGGCCGGACGGGCGTCTCTTCCAGGATGGGCCCGTCCGGCCGACATGCCCGGAAGCGCCGGGCCCGCTCTCCTACCGGCGCAGCGCCACCACGTTGGTAGTGGCCGCCTCGCCGGTCAAAAGCCTGTCGATCCAGCCAGCATATGCCTTCCACGCACGGGCCATCGGCTCGGCATAGGTGGCACGGTTATAGACGCTGGCGACGCCGGTGTTCCGCCGCTCCTGGTGATTGAGGCAGGCCTCGACCACGTGCGGCAGGATCTCGAGCTGTTCGGCGCAGACCGTGGCAAAGGTCCGGCGGAAGTCGTGCAGCGTCCAGGGCTTCAGGTGATCCTTCGCCGTCGGCTTGTCCCGCCCGTCGGCATGCGCGACCGCGGCGGCGATCCGGGCATCGAGGCGCCACTTGGCGCGGGTCCAACCCTGGTAGCCGCTTTCGCCTCTTCCTTTCCCGAATACCAGATCGCGCACATGCCTTGCGGTGCCTTCGCCCACTTGGCGCTTTGGCTGCTCTGCCAAGATGGCCTGAGCAAGCGGTGCCA
>NZ_WUJP01000912.1 GCF_009806515.1 Geminicoccus flavidas
GCGTCACCAGGTGAGGCGTCTTGTTCTTCGTCCGCTGCCCGGGGATGGTCCATGTCGCGCCATCCGCCGACAGCTCCGACCAACGCATGTCGCCGATCTCCTGGCGCCGGCAAGCGGTCAGGATCAGCAGTCGGACGATGCGGCCGAACTCGCCTTCGTCAGCGCTCGCCTGCCAGATCGCCAGCAGCTCGCCGGGAGCGAGAACGCGATCACGCGCGACTTCCGCGTTGGGCTCTATCCCAATCACCGGGTTGGCTGGCACGCGGCCGCGGGTGAGGGCCCAGGTGAACAGGGCAGATAGCGCCGCCCGCGCCCGGTTCGCCGACACCGGCCCGCTCGTCTCGGTGAGCTCGTCCAGGCGCCTAGCGATGTCGGCCCGGGTGATCGACCGGGCGGAGCGCCCGTGGAGCGGCTTGCAGTGCACCAGGAGGTGGCGCCGGACCTCGCGCGCCGTTGCCGGCCGCAGCCGCTTCTCCGCCTGCGCCAGGTACGCCTCGATCAGGCTGCCGATATTCTCCCGCGCGTCGTCGTGGCGCTGGCTCTTCGCTGCCTGTGGATCATCGCCGGCCCTAGCGTCCTGCAGGGCCTTCGCCGCAGCCAATCTGGCCCCCGCCAAGCCTTCGGATGATGCAGGCCCGAGCGTCACCTGCCGCGATCGCCCTCCGACCCGAAACTTGACGATGAAGTTCCTCGACCCGCCGTCGCGCAGGCGGACGCCAAAGCCCTTCAGCTCGGTGTCCCAGACGGTGTGCTCCGACTGGCTCTCGGGCATTCGAAGCCGCTGGATTGCTTCCTTGGTGAGCTTCCGCCGCTCTGGCATATCGGCCCTGGTGAGCGCTTGGTGAGCAAACCTTGCTCACCAACCTGACTATGAACGACTACTGGTGAGCACGTTCTACAGCAGTGATAGCCGGAACAGCGCCTGCACTACAAGGGCCAATGTTCACTCTTGGGCGCGCAAGTTATTTGCCGGTCAATCTGCACCGCAGACTACGGATCAGAAGGTTAGGAGTTCGAGTCTTCTCGGGCGCGCCATTCTTCCCAATGAGTCAGCCGACCCGGTGCCTCCTGATTTCGGGGCTCTGGTCAGCGGATAGGAAGCGTTCCGCTTCGTAACCACTGCCTCCGGCTCGGGCTGGATGAAGGCCTCGTCCGGGCGCTTCGTCACCGCCTTCCGCAGCCTGATACTTCTTCAGCAGGTCGGCCTGGCGCACAGTAGAGCTTGGACGGCGGCACCTCGGACTTGGCGACGTTCTCGTCGGCCGGGAACCTGCAGTACCACTGGCTGCAGTCGGGTGCCTGGAACAGGCCGCCCGGGTTCAAGCCCTTCTTGCCCTCGAGTTGCACCCGGCGGCCGTTCTTGAGCACCAGCAGACGGTCGGCGCCCTGCTTGGTGTCGTCCTCCTTGGCCCGCGCCCGGCTTCGCCTTGGGCTTGGCCGGGAGGACGATCTTGGGCGCGCGCAAGTGTGGGCAGCGGATCCATGTCCGGTCGATCAGCTCGACCAGCCGGTGTCGCATGGCTCGCAGGGTCGCCTATGGTGGTGTGGCTGCGCCTTTCCCTCCGCTCCTGAAGCCGGAGATGCTGGAGGAAGCAGGGGGCGATCATGGTCATGAGCGCATGGCGATGCTCGCCCACCAGCCAGACCGCCTCACCCGGCAGGCCCTGCCTGATCTGCTCCCCCTCGGCTGGAC
>NZ_WUJP01000913.1 GCF_009806515.1 Geminicoccus flavidas
AGCGTCACCGACAGATGCTCCAGCTCCAGTTCCGGTGTGCGCACCCGGCGGCCGCGGAACGGGGTGACGGTGGCGTCGCGAGGCTTATCCGGGCTCACGCGGGAGTAGCCGACGAGCTCACGCATCTTGCGCAGGGAGATAGCCATCTGTTTGCTCCTAATGCTTGCCGACTAGAGCGTTTCAAGTTGCCGAGCGGCTAGCCGCCGGGTGTTGCTCTGATAAATCACCGGGAAAAGTCGTATTCAAATGATTTATTTTCCAGATTTACTTCATTTTTCCGCACAGACTTCAGAAGTAAATCTTCGTGACGACTGAAAGATCTGCGAATGATGTTGTCTATATCACCAGATCCGCACCAGAATTGCCGAGTCCTTCGCCGCAGACTGCTCCAGCCGGGCTTGCAACCGGAGCACACGACCAGGGGGAGCCCAAGACCGGCGAAGTAGTTCTGCGACGCACCGCCTTCATCTGCCTCCAGCCATTTGGCCACCTATCGGGTCACACCATAATTTATTAAATTTCATCCACTTTTTGATTGTAGGACACCGGACGCAATGAAAGACGAATCATTAACTCCAGATGAACGCGGATGTTGCTCTTGGACTAGTCCCAGCACCGTCGCGTTTGGTGGATGAGTAACTGCCAGCATCCATAGAGATCATAGCAATCTCCGGGCGAGTCCTGGACAATCTCAAGTACAAACTTTCACGTTGACCATGACCATCTCGAGCTACTTTCCTCGTCCTGCTCTCTCGCGCCTCTGTTGGCCGGCATCCTGCAGCGGCAGGAGGCAGCAAAACAACTTCTGGGAGAATGTCTTATAACTACAGTCAACGAAAGAGGATTTGCAGGCCGCGCGTCACCTTGCGGACCAGGCGGAACTGGCTCAAAAGGTCGCAGCGTGGCGATTCGCCTGCTGCCGTGATCCCGCCTGCTCCAGCCGCCCACCCGGCGCGAAGGATAGAGCGTGGCCGCGCGGACGAGCCGGCCCTGGCCTCGCCAGTGATACCGCCGGCTGCCAGTCGTCGAGCGCCAGGAAAGGATTCCAGCACAAACCGGAAATCAATGAGAATGTCCGCTATGGGACTACCGGCTTTCTTGCGAGATTTTGAATCGTTCTAATAGCCTTTGATCTGCACAGAAAAATTCATCATCTATACATTGGAAGGCTCTGGATGATTGGCATCTCTTCAAGAAATGCGAGCTTTCAGCGCACCATGCTTGCCTTGCGCACACCCCGGCTGATACTTCCGGCGGTCATCCGGGTCTGCGAAGGCGCCGGGCGATTGAACCGAGAGCTGAACGATCGGCGGTAGCCAGGTGCCTGAACGCCTCGCAAGCACACAGATCCTCTCGACGGCACGAGCGCAGCAGAGTGCCCGCTCCCTCGCCGCCATCGGCGTCCTGGTGCTGCTGGGGGCACTGGCGACGGGGTGGCTGGCCGGGCCGGGCGGCGCGGTGGTGCTGCTGAACCCGGTCAGTGCCGTCCTGCTGGTCGGGCTGCTGTTGTGCAGCCGGGCCGCCCTTCCGGCCATGGCCGCACTGGGCTTGGTCGCGACCCTGGCCGGGCTGCTGCTGGCGGGCCAGCCATTCCGGCCGGCCCTGGAAGCCTCGCTGCTGCATCTGGTGGAGGCCGGATTGGCCACTGCCATCCTCCGGCACGGCAACCGCGCGCGGATCGAGCAGCCGGCGGGGTCCCTGTGGTTCGGGGCCGTGGCCCTCCTGGTGCCCGCCCTCACCACGCTGGCGGCCATCGCCGTGGACCACTTCCAGGGGCAGCCACCCGACCTCCTGGCCGCCGGCGGGGCCTATGCCGCCAGCGCACTGGGCCTGCTCCTGCTGGTGCCGCTGGTGCTGGCCAGAGGGCTGCCTGGATGGCGCCTCGGCCTGGTGTTCCTGGCAGTGCTGCTGCTGACCGCTGCCGCCTCGAGCTGGGCTGCCGCCGTCCCGCCCCTGTTCCCCTATCTGCCGATCCTGGCGCTGCCCTGCCTGATGCTGGCAGCCCTTCACCTGGGCCTGCGCCCCGGCCTCCTCCTGACGTTGGCCGCGGCCGCAGCCATGGGTGCCGTGCTCGTAGCCCGGGAGCTGGGCGGTGCTCCCGTTCCGGCCGGGACCGTGCTGGCCTGGCAGTTCTCCCTGCTGGCGGCCGCCCTGACGGTGCTGGCGGCAGGTGTCGCCCAGGCGGAGCGCGCCCGCCTGCTAGCCGATCTGCGCATCGCGCGGCAGATCGCCGACGAGGCGCGCAGCGCCAAGGTCAACTTCCTATCCGCAATGGGCCACGAGTTCCGCACCCCGATCACCGCGGTGCTGGGCATGGTCGACCTGCTCGGCCAATCGGACCTGCCGCCGGGTGAGAAGACCTACCTGGAGACGATCCGCACTTCCGGCCGCCATCTCCTGGCGATCGTGAACGACCTGCTCGACTTCTCCCGCAGCGAGGCCGGCCGGCTCCAGGTCGACAATGTCGAGTTCTCGCTGCGCGAGGTGCTGGACCAGACCCGCGCCTTCCTGACGCCTCAGGCCAGCGAGCTCGGCCTAGAGTTTCACTTCGACGTCGACGAGCAGCTCCCGGCGGTGGTCCGAGGCGACCCGCGCCGACTGCGCCAGGTCCTGCTCAACCTCACCGGCAACGCCCTGAAGTTCACCAATCGCGGCAGCGTGACGGTGCAGGTGCGGCATGCCGTGGCGGAGGGTGCGGCGCGGCTGCGGGTCGACATCACCGATACCGGCATCGGCATGGCGCCGGAGAAGGTGGCCCGCCTGTTCCGTTCGTTCGACCTGGACGGCACGCCTACCCGGCGCAGCCATGGCGGCATCGGCCTGGGCCTGGCGATCAGCAAGCGGCTGATCGAGGCCATGGGCGGCGAGATCGGCGTCGAGAGCACCCAGGGTGTCGGCAGCCGGTTCTGGTTCGAGGTGACGCTGCCCATCGGCTCGGCGCCCAACCCGGTCCTGCTGAACGCCAGCGACCTCCCGCCGCTCCGCGTGCTGGTGGTCGACGATGGCGCCGTCAACCGCAAGTTGCTCCTGCAGATGCTGAGCCGCTACGGCCATCAGGTGACCTCGGCCCGCAACGGCGTCGAGGCGGTCGAGATGGTGGTGCGCGGCCGCTTCGACGTCGTGCTGATGGACATCCAGATGCCGGTGATGGACGGCATCGAGGCGACGCGGCTGATCCGGGAGCTGCCGGCACCCCGCAATGCCACGCCGATCATCGGGATCACCGCCAGTATCATGCCGGAAGAATACCAGCGCTGCCTGGACGTCGGCATGAACCGCATCCTGGTCAAGCCTCTGGACTGGGAGCAGCTGTTCGCGGTGATGGCTGAGCATGCCAACCTGGATGAGGCCGACGCCTGATCGCCCGGCCGCGGCGGGAGGCCCGCTTCTCCCGCGGCGCGCAGCACTGGGCATGACCGCCACCATGCTCATGCTGCTGACCAGCAGAGCTATGGCCGCCGTTTCGGCGGACGACCGGCTGCGGATCGATCGTCTCATCGCCGCGATGACGATCGAGGAGAAGGCCGGGCAGCTCACCCTGCTGGCCGACCCGTTCCGCTGGCGGCCCACCGGAGTCAATCCCGGCGACACGGAGGGCCTGGACAAGGATCAGGCGCGCATGGCCCGCCTGATCCGGGGCGGCCGGCTGGGTGCGCTGTTCAACGGCGTCGGCGCTGCCGCAGGGCGGAGCCTGCAGCACCTGGCGGTCGAGGAAAGCCGGCTGGGCATCCCGCTCCTGTTCGCCGCCGACATCGTCCACGGCCTGCGCACGATCTTCCCGGTGCCGCTCGCCGAGGCGGCGAGCTGGGATCCGGAACTGGCCCGCCAGACCGCGCGCGCGGCCGCCCGCGAAGCCGCTGCCAGCGGCATCCACCAGACCTTCGCCCCCATGGTCGACATCGGCCGTGACCAGCGCTGGGGCCGGGTGGTCGAGGGTGCCGGCGAGGATGTCCTGCTCGGCCGGCTGTTCGCCGAGGCCCGGGTCCAGGGCTTTCAGGCCGACGATCTGGCGAAGCCCGACGCACTGCTGGCCACGCCCAAGCATTTTGCCGCCTATGGTGCCGCCGAGGCGGGGCTCGATTATGCGGGCGTGGAGATCTCGCTGCCGACCCTGCACGAGGTCTACCTGCCGCCGTTCGAGGCCGCGTTCGCCGCCGGCGCCGGCGCCGTGATGAGCGCCTTCCACGAGCTGAACGGCGTGCCCGCCACCGGCAACC
>NZ_WUJP01000914.1 GCF_009806515.1 Geminicoccus flavidas
CGGGGCTACTCACCAATCTCCTGCGCCGCCAGCTGGGCTTTGCCGGCTTCGTCGTGGCCGACTACACCGCCGATGCCGAGCTGGTGGCGCACGGCTTTGCGGCGGACGAGCGCGACGCCGCCCGGATCGCGTTCCTGGCCGGCGTCGACATGTCGATGCAGAGCGGCCTCTATCTGCGCCACCTGCCGGACCTGGTCGCCGCGGGCGAGGTGCCGCGCGCCCTGGTCGACGCGGCGGTGCGCCGGGTGCTGACGGCAAAGGCGGCGCTCGGCCTGTTCGCCGACCCCTATCGCGGCACCGATCCCGAGCACGAGCGCCAGGTACTGGCCGACCCGACCCACCCGGCCCTGGCGCGCCTGGCCGGGCGGCGCTCGGCCGTGCTGCTGAAGAACGAGGACGACCTCCTGCCCCTGCCGAGGGCCGGGCAGCGCATCGCCCTGATCGGCCCGTTCGGCGACGACCGCGCCAACCTGTTCGGCCCCTGGTCGATCTTCGCCGATCCAAAACGCGCGGTGACGGTGGCCGAGGGGCTGCGGGAGGCCATGGCAGACCCTGCTTTGCTCCTGGTCGAGCCGGGCTCCGGCGTGGAGGCGCCGATCCAGGGCGGCATCGACCGGGCAGTGGCAGCGGCCAACGCCGCCGATCTCGTCGTCCTGACGATCGGCGAATCCGCCGCCATGTCGGCCGAGGCGCAGTCGCGCGTCGAGATCGTGGTGCCGCCCGCCCAGCAGGACCTGGCCGAGGCGGTGGCGGCCACCGGCCGGCCGGTCGTGGTGCTGCTCAAGACCGGCCGTGCCCTGGCCCTGTCCGGTGCAATCCTGAACGCCCGGGCGATCCTGGTCATCTGGTTCCTGGGCTCGCAGGAGGGCCATGCGGTGGCCGACCTCCTGTTCGGCGATCATGCGCCTTCCGGACGCCTGCCGGTGAGCTTTCCCCGCTTCTCCGGCCAGCAGCCCTTCTACTACAGCCGCAAGCCCACCGGCCGGCCGGAGCGGCCGGACGACCATGCCTTCAAGGCTCGTTTCCGGGAAACGCCGAACCAGGCGCGGTTCCCGTTCGGCCACGGCCTGACCTATGCACAGGTGCGCTATGAGGACCTGCGGGTCGAGCCGGCACGCCTGCCCTGGGACGGCACGCTCACCGCGACCGCCACGCTGCGCAATCTGGGCGACCGGCCGGCCGAGGAGGTGGCGCAGCTCTATGTCCGCGACCGAGTGGCGAAGCTGACCCGGCCGGTCCGGCTGCTCAAGGCGTTCACCCGCGTGACGATGCCACCCGGCGGAACGGCCGAGATCCGCTTCACCCTGCGCCGCCAGGACCTCCACTATATCGGCCCGGATCTCCTGCCCACGGTCGAGCCCGGCGAATTCGACCTCTGGGTGGCGCCGGACGCGGAAAGCGGCCTGCAGGCCCGCTTCGAGCTGCTGGCGTGAAGGCGGCTACTGCGCGAGGAAGCCGCCATCGACCGCCAGCGTGTGGCCGGTCACCATGGATGCCGCCGGGCTCGCCAGGTAGAGCACCGCGGCCGCCACCTCCTCCGGCTCGGCGATCCGGCCCAGCGGCGTGCGCGCCTCGATCTGGCGCATCACTTCGTCCTGGGCGAGCAGCGCCTGGACGAAGGGAGTGCGCACATAGGTAGGTGCCACCGCGTTCACCCGGATCCGGTGCGGCGCCCACTCGATCGCGAGCGCCCGGGTCATGTTGACCACCGCCCCCTTGGTGGTCTGGTAGGACACGTTCGGATAGATCCCGCCGGACAGGCCCATGATCGAGGCGATGTTGACCACGGCCCCGCCCTTGCCGGCCGCGATCATGTGCCTGGCCGCCTCCCGGGCGCAGACGAAGCTACCGGTCATGTTGACCGCCACCACCTTGTCCCAATCCGCCATATCCAGATCGACCGCCGGCTGGCGGATGGCAATGCCGGCGCAGTTGACCAGGATGTCGACCGGCTGGCGCTCCGCGATGGCGGTAAAGCTCTGCGCCACCGCCGCCGCGTCGGCGACATCGCAGGCAGTAGCACCGATGCCATCGCCCAATGGCTCTGCCGGCACCTGCCGGTCCAGCACGGTCACGGCGGCACCGGCGGCCTGGAGCAGCCGTGCCGAGGCCAGACCGATCCCGCTGCCGCCGCCGGTCACCACCGCGCCGGCGCCATCCAGGCGGAACAACCCATCAAGTACTGAACGAGCCATGTCGGTTCCGTGCAGGCAGCCGGTTGCGTGAGGGATCGCTAGGCGAAGGCGTCGTACTGGATCTTCATGGTCCCGCTCTTGGTGGGCGACACCATCTGCTGGGCGACCCCTTCCAGCGGCAGTCGGTGCGACACCAGTGCCTCGGCCTTGCCGCCTAGCTGCTGCAGCACCGCGATCGCGTCCGGCAGATTATTCGACACGGCATGGCTGCCGATCAGGATTAGCTCGCGGCGGAAGATGTCGTAGGGGCTGACCTCGATCCGCGCCGTGGGCGGGCACACGCCGAAGAACAGGATGGTGGCGCCGTCATGGGCATAGCCCGGCATCCTACCGGCGACCTCGGCCACGCCGGTACAGTCCACCACCAGGTCGAACCGCTCGCCCAGCCGCTCCGGCGTCAGGCCCTGCCCCTCGACCGTGGCAGCGGCTCCCAGTGCGGTAGCGCGCTCCAGGCGCGACGGCTCCAGGTCGATCATCGTGACATCGACAAGGCCGCGCGCCTGCAGGCCCAGCATCATCATCAGGCCGATCGGCCCGGCGCCGAACACCAGGGCGCGCATGTCCGGCCGCACCTGGACCCGGTCGATGCCATGCATCACGCAACCGAACGGCTCGGCCAGCGCCGCCACGTGGAACGGCAGGTCGCCCACCGGATGGGCATTGCGCGCCGCCACCTTCACCATCGGCGCGAACCCGCCATGGGTGGTGGCACCATAGGCCTGCAGGTTGGCACACAGGCTGGGCCGGTTGGCCCGACAGGAGCGGCAATGGCCGCATGGGATCATCGGATCGACCGCGACCCGGGCACCGACCTCGATCCCGCGCACGCCATCGCCCACCGCCCGCACCGTCCCGGCGATCTCGTGGCCCGGCACCACCGGATAGGCACAGAGATAGCGGCCGTGCAGGATGTCCATGTCGGTGTGGCAGATGCCGGTGGCCGCCACCTCGATCAGCACCTCGCCCTCCGCCGGGGCTGGCTCGGCGATTGCCATGATCCGCGCATCACCCTGCGCGGCGAACACCAATGCCTGCACTGTTCTCGCTCCCTGATCCGGCCGTCGTTGCGGCTGGTCTAGCCCTGCCAACGATCCGGGCAGCCGGTCAATCCCTACCGGACGACGGCGGACGGGCGCCTTGCCGCTAGAAGCCCAGCGCCAACCCGTCCTTGCGCGGATCAGAGCCGCCCCACAACGTCCCGGTCGCCTGGTCGATCCAGATCGCCTGGGCGCCGCCGATTGGCGAGCCGGCGATCTCGACCTTGTGGCCGAGTGAAGTGAGCCGCTCCAGCGTGGCCGTGTCGACCGTGGGCTCCACCTCCAGCACCCCGTCGAACGAGAAGGCCCGCGGCGCGTCGATGGCTTCCTGCACGTCCAGGCCACGGTCTAGCATGCCGGACAGGAAGGCGGCGTGGCCGGCCGCCTGGTAGTGCCCGCCCATCACCCCGAACGGCATCACCGTCCTGCCGTCCTTGCGCAGCATGCCCGGGATGATCGTGTGCATCGGCCGCTTCATCGGCCCGATCGCGTTGGGATGGCCCTCGATCAGCCGGAACGAGGCGCCGCGGCTGTGCAGCAGCACGCCGCTCACCGGATCGAGCCGGGTCGAGCCGAAGGCGTGGAAGATCGAGTTGATGAACGAGATCGCGTTGCCGTCGCGGTCGACTACGCAGAGATAGATCGTGTCCTGGTGCTCGGGCTCGTGCCAGAGCGTGGCGATACCTGCCCGCTCGCGCGACAGGCGCTGGCGCAGGATTGCGGTGGTCTCGTCCGAGAGCAGGGTCTCGACCGGATGAGGCAGATGTGCCGGGTCTGCGATCAGCGCATCGCGGTGATGGTAGGCGAGCTTGGTGGCCTCGGCATGGAGGTGGATCCGCTCGGCCAGCGGCATGGAACCGGGCAGCTCGAACCCGCCAAGGATGTTCAGGATCATCAGTGCTGCAATGCCCTGGCCGTTCGGCGGGCATTCCACCACCTCGTAGCCGCGATAGTCCGTCGAGATCGGCGTGCAGTAGATCGCGCTGTCCATCCCGGCCGCGAAATCGTCCAGCGTATGGAGGCCGCCCAGCGCATTGAGACGTGCCACCATCGATTCGGCCACGGCACCCGTATAGAAGGCCCTAGCTCCGTGCTTGGCGATCTCGCGCAGCCGGGCACCCAGCTTCGGCTGGGCATGGATCTCGCCCACCCCGGGGGCTCGACCGTCCTTCAGCAGGACCTGAGCCGCCCCCTCGTCCTTGGCCAGGAGTTCCGCCTGCCGCGCCCAGTCATGGGCGACCCTCGGGCTGACCGGATAGCCGTTCTCGGCATAGTGGATGGCGTCCCGGAACAGCCGGTCGAGCGGCAGGCTGCCATGGTCCCCGTGCAGCTTCATCCAGGCAGACACCGCACCCGGTACCGTCACCGCATGCGGGCTGGTCTGGTCGATCTCGGTCAGGCCCAGCTCCCGGAGCCGGGCCACAGTCGCCGCTTCCGGTGCCCAGCCGCTGCCGTTGATCGCCACCACCTCGCCGCTGGCCGGCGCATAAAGGGCGAAGCAGTCACCGCCGATCCCGGTCATGTGGGTGTCGACCACCGCCTGCACCGCGACCGCCGCCAGTGCCGCGTCGACCGCATTGCCGCCCTCGCGTAGGACCTGGAGGCCCGCCGAGGTCGAGAGCGGGTGCGAGGTCGCGATCGCCGCGTTGGGTGCCAGCATCGGGCTGCGGCCGGGGCGGAACAGGTCTCTCATGCTGCGGGGTCCTCTGGCGGATGACGGCGTCCCGGTCCGGACAACGGCAATGACCCCGTTGCTGGCCGGGAACAGGCAGCAGCGGATGCCTGGCCCATTCCACCCTACCGGCGCCGGATCGGCCAGGGGCAAGCGTCTGTCCCCACCGGCAAATCCGGGAGCCGGAGCAGGGATGCCGCGACCGGCCGAGCAACGGCCAGATCGCCGAAATGCGGGCTGCTCACGTGAATAAGGAACGCGCTGCCAGGCTGACGATCAGCAGCCGGCTGGCTCGACTGTTGCGATCAAGAGCCTGATCGTTGTCGCCAGAGGCGTTGTGCCGCGCCGGTGTTCGCTGTCGTTCTGGCGCATGAACAGGCCGTTGGCGATTCCCTCGTACATGCCGAGGAGCGCGCTCGCCACCTCGCCCGGCACACCTTCCTCGGCAAGCAGCGCGGCACGGCG
>NZ_WUJP01000915.1 GCF_009806515.1 Geminicoccus flavidas
CTCCGGCGGAACCAGGGCCGGCACCACTGGGCGGCCGAGCACTTTCTCGAAGGCCGACGCCACCTCGTCAGCACTCCAGTCTTCTGGCCCGCCCAGTTCCACGACCCGCTTCCCGGTCCATTCTTCGCGCAGCACGGCTGCCGCCGCACGCCCGAGATCGATCGTGCTCACCATCGGGATTCGCCGGGAGGGGTCGAGGAAGGTCGGCAGCACGCCCACCGACCTTACGGTTTCCGCCACCTCGCCCCAGGTCTCGACAAAATAGCCCGACCGCAGAAAAGCGGTCGCCGCTGCCGCCCCGTCCAGCAATGCCTCGAACCGGTTGAGGGTGGCGATGACACCGGTGCCGGCGACATGCTGCGCGCCGATGGACGACAGGACGACCGCCTTGGGCAGACGCGCACGCCGTGCGGCATCGGCCAGCGCCGCACCGAGTTCTTCTGTGCGTGCATAGGGATCGCCGCTCACCGGCGGCGGGTTGAGCAGGAACGCTCCCGACGCGCCCGCCAGCGCAGCGGCCATCGCGTCGGCATCCTCGATGCTCGCAACAGCCACCTCTGCGCCAAGGGCTGTCCAGCTTTCAGCCTGTTCCCTGCGACGCAGCACGACCCGAACCGCCTCACCACATTTGATGAGGGCGCGCGCCGTCTCGCCGCCGGCCCGCCCGTTCGCTCCAAGCACGACATACATGATGGCCACTCCGTCAGCTCGCTCGAGGAAGAACGGGTAAACGGGGGATGTTCATGCGTCCAATGCATGTCCTATATAGTCGACATGCTCGAAGTGGATATACGCCAGGTCGACCTCAACCTGCTGGTGGCGCTTGAGGCACTGCTGGATGAAAGGAACGTGACCCGGGCCGCCCACCGACTCGGCATGAGCCAGCCGGCCGCGAGCCGTGCCCTGGGGCGGTTGCGCACGCTGTTCTCCGATGCGCTGCTGGCGGATGGGCCCGGCGGCTACGTCCTCAGCGCCCGCGCCGAGCAGTTGCGCCCCATGCTGCGCAGGATACTGGCCGGCATTGGGGAAATGCTAGAAGCCAGCCCGTTCGATCCCGCTACGGCGACAGGCCGGATCCGGCTTCTCATGCCCGATCTCCAGGCCGCCGCGCTCACGCCGCATCTGCTCGCCCGCCTCGCCCGCGAGGCGCCGTGCCTCGATCTCGATATCGTGGCCCCGGGCACAAACGGGATCGAAGCGCTGGAGCAGGGCGCCGCGGATGCCATGGTGGCGCTGATCGAGGAAGCGCCGGCCGGCATCCGCCGACGCCGCCTCTACGACGAAGAGCTCGTGACGCTCATGCGGGCGCAGCATCCAGCACTCGCTGAGAAGCTCACGCTCGACCGCTTTCTGGCGCTCGAGCATATCGTGGTAAGTGTCACCGGCGTCGGGCCTGCACCTGTCGATGCGGTGCTGGCGCAGATGGGGCGGACGCGCCGGGTGAAGCTGCGCGTGCCGAACTTCTTCGCGGCGGTCGAGATCGCCGCCCGCTCTGACCTCGTCATGACCCTGCCGTCGAGCCTGGCACGAGCGGCGGCCGAGATGAGGCGCTTCGTTTCGCTGCCGCCGCCCTTCGATCTCGGCCGGTTCACGATGAGCCTGGCCTGGCACGCCCGCCAGCAGGACGCGCCCAGGCACATATGGTTGCGACATGCCATTGTCGCGGCGGCGGCGGACATGTCGTCGCGGACCGAAGCTGGAAGCTGAGGCCGAAAGGTGGGCCGGCTGTCGCAGAACTCCTGAGGAAAGCTTCAGCGGTGGCACTCGGGGACCATGACCGATCCCATGCTGCCGCCGAACAGGTTGGGCACGAGCTTCAGGCGACAAACGACATCGCCTTCCGGTTTCTGGTACCGGATCTGATGAAGCTAGTGCAGGCCATGGCAACGATCGACGCGGCGCTGGCCTGGGATGCCGCGCACGGCAATCCCATCACATCCAGGGCCGCACATCCCGCCGAGCTGGCCGAGGTCTGCGCCGCGCTGGCAGCACTGCGCGACCGGATGGTCAGCGAGAAGGACCAGATGCGCCAGCAGCGGACCAGAAACGGCCTGCCCAACCGGCGACGTCCAGGACGACCCCGTCCGAGATCCCGCAGCGGGGTCCGACGACCCGGCTGCCCCGGCCGAGCGGGGGAACAAGGCGCACCGCCAGGCGCAGGCCGCACGGGCGGCCGGCGCCCACGCGCTGCCCAAGGCATTGACGACGCGCGCCCTTCGCTCGATCCTGAAGCTTGGCCTGAATATCGGGACGAGGGAGGTCGGATGACGCAAGAAGGGGATGGATCGCCACTCGAGCCGATCATCGCCGGCCCGGGCGGCCCGGTCATCGCCGCGGCCGGAACATCGCTGGTGGTGCACGAGTGGACGGATTCCGGTCCCTCCTACCTGCACATCCATCGCTCGGATGACGAAGCGTGGCATGTGCTGGAGGGATCACTGCGCTTCCGCTGCCTGGACCGGGAGTTCGACGCCCCTGCGGGAACCACGGTCTTCGTGCCCGCCGGGCTGCCGCATACCTATCGGGTGATGGGACCGAGCCGCTACCTGATCTTCCTGACGCCGCGACTCGACCGCCTGATCGCGAGGCTGCGGAGCCTGCCCAGGAGCGCCGATCCACGTCCGACGCTCGCCGAGTTCGACACAGTGCTGGTGAAATAGTACTGCTTCGGCACTCCCCCAGGCCGGCGCCCCGCCAGTTCCTCGAGGCTCACCCGCTCCGGCAGGCACAAGGTGGCCGTCGACACGATGGCCGGCATCGGCGGTCGCACGACCGAAGTGAGCACCAGCGGCGAGACCGGTCGAACTCCATAAGAGAGCGATGCCGGTTTTCGCAGGGCAAGTTGGCGACCTCAGTAGTTGATCGCGACCTGATCGCCCGGATGGGGCCGCTCGCCCGTGGTCACCGCCTTCACATAGCCATAGGCGTGCAGCATCATGCTGGAAGGCGCATCCCAATATTCCGCGCAGTCGACCGTCACCTTAAGCAGGGCGATGGCGGAGTCGGTTGGCCCTTTCGGGAACCAGACCCGCAGGAACTCCGACCAGAGCTCCCTCACCTTGGCCGGGTCGTGCAGGATCTCGGCGCGGCCGGAGATGGACACGTAGTTCTGCTTGCGCTCGTCCGAATAAGTGAGCGCCACGTCGGAGATGGCCTGGATCTCGGCTGCCATGTCCGCGTTCTTGTCGGTCATGAACCAGAGATGGCCGTCGAACTCGGCCTCGATCGTACCCATCGGCCGGCTGTGCATCGACCCATCGGCATGCCTGGTGGTCAGCATGGCGATCCGGGCGTCCTTGATCAGCTCGACCAGCCTGTCCTTGGCCGCCTTGTCGTTCCGCACTTCCATCGGCATCGCGCTCCTGCAGTTCGCCTGGCGCTAAAGCGATGGCCGGCCCCGCAGTTCCGTTCTCTCCATCCTACCATGAGGTGAACTCGGACGGCGGTGACTCAGATCACCGGTCCGCGTGATCCCCGGCACAATGGCTCCGGCGCGTTCCCGTTATCCTCTTCGGCCATGGAACGCCCGCATGACTCGGGCCTGGGAGATCAATCATGTACATCGATGCAGAACGGGCCAGTTTCGGGCCGCTCCGGCGCACGGTCGCCAGCCGCCTCGGGCAGCTCAAGGAATGGGTGTCCGCCCATCTGGCCGAGCGCCGGCTGCAGCAGGCGATCATCTCGCTGAACGACCAGGATGATTTCGTGCTGCTCGACCTGGGCATCCGCCGCGACCAGATCGCCCAGGTGGTTCGGCATGGCCGGCCCGCTAACCGTGACCACGGCCCCCGCCCGGAGCGGGACTGACGACCCGATCTTGCCTTGTCGCCTGCGCCGGCTGATGGTCCGGCCGCGGACGAGGGAGCGGGCGATGGCATCAGGCGTCACGATCCTGGACGGCGGCATGGGCCGCGAGCTCCTGCGCATGGGCGCACCCTTCCGCCAGCCGGAATGGTCGGCCCTGGCACTGATGGAGGCGCCAGAACTGGTGGGTCGGGCGCATCGCGCTTTCCTGGACGCCGGCGCGCAGATCGTCACGACCAACAGCTATGCGCTGGTACCCTTCCATATCGGCCCCGAGCGCTTTGCCGCGCAGGGCCAGGCCCTGGCCGAGCTGGCCGGCCGGATCGCCCGCGACGCCGCGGACGAACATGGCGGCGGGGCGGGCATCGCCGGCTCGCTGCCCCCGCTGTTCGGCTCCTACCGCCCGGACCTGTTCGATCCCGAGGTGGCACCCGACCTGCTCCGCACGCTGGTGGCTGGCCTCTCGCCCCATGTCGATCTCTGGCTGGGCGAGACCCTGAGCGCCACTGCGGAGGCCGCGGTGATCCGCCAGGTGCTGGGCAGCGACCGCCGCCCGCTCTGGCTATCCTTCACCCTGGCCGACGAGCTGACTGACGGGCGCGCCCGGCTGCGCTCTGGCGAGCATGTCGCCCGCGCTGCCGCCGAGGCCCGGGCACTCGGTGCTGCCGCGCTCCTGTTCAACTGCAGCCCGCCCGAGGTCATGGCGGCCGCGATCGGCGAGGCGGCCACGGCACTCGCCGGCAGCCGCATGCGCCTGGGCGCCTACGCCAACGCCTTTGCCGGAACCGGCCGCAGCGCCGCCAACGCCGGCCTCAGCCCTTTGCGCACGGACACCGGACCCGTCCGCTACCTGGAGCTGGCATGCAGCTGGGCCGCGGCCGGCGCCAGCGTGATCGGCGGCTGCTGCGGCATCGGCCCGGAGCATATCCGCGAGCTGGCGACCAGCCTGGGCTAGGAGCGCGGGACGAGCCCTGCCGGGCTCTTTTATCGTCATCCCCCGCGAAGGCGGGGGATTAACCCCAAGACGAGGGCTGACTGCGGTTACCCTTTGCGCAGGACCGGTCGTGTCGCAGCCAGCGTGCGGCGTGCCCCCCGGACGAGCCGGGGGATGACCGGAGGGGAAAGCCACTTCGGCCCGTTTCCCTGCGATCGTCACATCTTCCGGTAGAGCTTGATAGCGATCCCGTAGAGCTCCTCCGGCGCCCAATCGGGCGTGAACGTGCCGGAGATGCCGTTCAACTCGGCGATCCTGCCGCCGTCCGGGATGTCCGGGCCACTTCCAGTTCGCCCGGCGGGTCGGTCGGCAGCGCCTGCTCCCCCCAGATGCCGGCGATCTCCTTGTAGTCGGTCGGGCTCCACGTGTAGAGGCGCCGGTGCGAGCCTTCCTGCTCGTACTTGGCGGCGCCGCCGGCACTCAGGAAGGTGGCCGCCAGGCGGATGCCCTTCATGTCGGCGAACGGCGTGTCGGTGATGTCGTCGCCATGCGCGTCCTGGCCGTCCGGCCCGAAGGCCACCTTGCTGACGCCTGTGGTCACCAGCTCGACATGGCCGAGTTCTTCCGCGGTGATGCTCGTCACCAGGCTGTTGAACGGCTTGAGCTTGGACTAGGTTCGGAAGCCGAAGCTCTGGAACAGGTAGTTGTTGAGGATCGACATCTCGCCGAACTCGCCACCCAAGCACCGCGGCCTGGTTCGGATCCGGTGGGCTCGGGCAGCACGGTCTGAAGCTGGTC